>NZ_ANBC01000230.1 GCF_000341125.1 Nocardiopsis lucentensis DSM 44048
GGGCGGTCACCCCCACGACCAGACCGGAGCCGAGGAGGACGGCGACCAGGTAGGCCAGACCGAGCGGGGACGGCGCCTCCGGTACGGGGGTCCCCAGTAGCGCGGTGATCGGGGTCGTGACGGCTCCGTTCCCGGCTGACCACGGTGTCGCCGGGACCCGGGGCAGGGCGGGCAGGGAGGTGGGGCCGGCGGCCAGCGGTACCGCGCCCAGGGCCGTGAGGGCGGCGCCGGAGAACACGCGGGGCGGCACGCCGAGGCCGGGCAGGGGGCACCGGGCGAACAGCAGGCCGGTCACCCCGACCAGGAGGAGGCTCACGGCGACGGCCCACCAGCGCTCCGGGCCGGTGCCCGTGTCGCCGCCGAAGAGGACGAGGCCGGACACACCGGCGGCGCCGACCCACAGGACCAGGGAGCACGCGCGCAGCGTCCGTACGGGGCGCTCCGGGCGCGGGGCCCCGAGCCGGTGGGCGACGAGGAGGTCGGCGAGGGCGGTGGCGGCGACGGCGGGC
>NZ_ANBC01000231.1 GCF_000341125.1 Nocardiopsis lucentensis DSM 44048
CGAGCAGGACCGCGATGACGCGTGGCCCGGCCAGCGGGACGGCCAGGGGGTACAGCGCCATCAGGGCGCCGATCACGGAGAGGGAGACCGCCGCGTACCCCGGGGCGTTGGTGAGGCCGTCCGACAGCAGGAACAGGGCGAGGGCGTCGACGCCGAGCAGCCCCGCCGCCAGGGCAGCGAACGTCTCGGCGCTCGCGCGCAGTCCGCGCCGGTACAGGGGGTGGGCGACCCCGGCGAACAGCAGCGTGGTCGTGACGAGCACGGCCGCGCGGGTGCCGGTGCCCATGTCGCTCCACGTCCAGATGGCGAACACCAGGGCCGCGACGCCCACGAGCAGTCCGCCGAGGCCGAGGATGACGTTCTGCGCCGAGCGGCGGGTGACCTCTCCCACGCGGTCCACCGCCGGAGGGGACGGTGGTGGACCTTGGGATGCGGGGCCGAGGTCGGAGGCGTCGAACGGCACGGACACGACGACCTCCTCGGGGGAGGTCCGCGAGCCTCGCGCGCTACCGGGCACCTGGGCGGGGGCGAGTCGGTCGGCCCCGTCGGGACCCGCGGGTGCGACGGGCGGAGCGGCCTGCGGCGCGGCGTGGTGCGACTCCTGGCGCAGCGCGTGCAGGACGGCGGCGCGTTCGGCGTGCAGCGCGCGTTCCCGGCCGGCGAGGGCGGACAGTTCGGTGTCGATCAGCCACAGGCGTTCGGCGGTGGCGCCCACGAGCAGGATCCCGCACCGCGCGCAGTCGCGGGGGCGGTCGCCCAACGGGGCGCGACAGTCCGGGCACCGCGGCTCGGAGGCCGCGTCGTGCGGTGGAGGTCCTTGCTGGTTCATGCCGCCATCCTCGTCCGATCGTGCCCCGACGGCATCCGTACGGGTACTCAGGCGGTCGCTCCGGGCCTGACACCGCTGCTCCGGAGCGGCCCGGGAGAGACTCCCGCAATCTTTCCGGATTGACCCTCGGTTGACTCTTCGTGTTTCTTTGCAGGTCAGAGCGCCACAAATGCGACACATTCCGTGATGTGACCCAAGGCACAGTAAAAGTGGAGTCACTTTACCGTGACGGTGGTGCAGGCTGAATCCGCTGCACAGCGCGTCCCCGCCCCGAGCGGGACCCCTCGCCGCGGTGGGTCGAACGGAGTCCTCCTCCTTCCCCGCCGCGCACCGTACGCGCCCCCGAGGCCGTACGCGCCCCCGCGAACGTGCGCGATCACGCCACCTGTGCAGGCGACCACCCGTTCCACCAGGGATCTCCCTGCCGGACACCCCCTCTTGGGAAAGGCAACCGTGGTAATCAACCGAATGTCGCTGCGGATCGGTGCGGCCGTCGGTGCGGCGGCCCTCGTCGCTGGTGCGACCTTCACCGTCGTCGCCTTCGCCGACGACGACGTCGAGCCCGACTCGGCCGCCAGCGCCGCCAACGTCGAGGAGGCGCCCGCCGTCGACACCGACGCGGAGGACGACTTCTTCACCTCCGAGGAACTGACCGACGAGGAGCTCCAGGTCCGGCGAGCCCAGGCCGAGCAGGAGCGCGACACCGTTCTCGGCGCGGGCGTACGCACCGCCCAGGCCCAGGGGAGCGACATCGTCGAGGAGCCGGAGGAGGACGAGGACGAGGAGGGATCGGCCGACGCCCCCGCGTTCACGGGCGACCCGAAGTCCATCGCGCTCGAGATGGTCCTGGCCGAGGGCTGGGCGCAGAGCGAGTTCAGCGGCTGCCTCGAACCCCTCTGGGAGAAGGAGAGCAACTGGAACCACACGGCGCAGAACCCGAGTTCCGGCGCCTACGGCATCCCCCAGGCCTATCCCGGTGACAGGATGGCCAGCCACGGCGGCGACTGGCGGACCAACCCCGCCACCCAGATCGCGTGGGGCATCGACTACATCAAGGGCACCTACGGCACCCCGTGCGAGGCCTGGGCCCACTCCCAGGCCAACGGCTGGTACTGACCGCCGTTCCCCGCGCGGACGCGGGCCGTGGAGCCCGGCGTCCGCGCGGCCCCGGGTCACCGCGGTGACGGGACGAAGGTCTCGACGACGTCGCCGGGGAGGTCCTGGTAGAAGTCGGCGTCGTCCTGCGGGACGTTGACGCTCACGAGGTAGAAGATCCGCTGGTCCTCGTCCTCGAAGCTGATCGCGACCCGCCAGAACCGCCGTTCCGTGGTGGCCCACTGCTCGTTGGTGAAGTCCGCCGCCACCCGCGCGACGTCCCAGTCCTCGTTCCAGGAGTCGGGGAAGTCGTCGCTGTCGACCTCCTCCAGGCCCAGCTGCCGGTAGTTCGTCGTGACGTCGCCCGCCACGACGCTCGTCCCGCCGTCGGTCTCCTCCAGGAACTCCGCGCTGCCGCGGTCGTAGACCTGCTCCGTCCACGCGGCCACCTGGACCTGCTGGTCGTTGCCGGGGGCGACGAAGAACACCCGGCCCTCGTCGATCTCGTCGTCGTGGACCGCCCACCCGGACGGATAGTCCACGGTGAACCACTGGGAGCGGTAGGCCGTCAGGTCGTCGTAGGAGGGCGGATAGCCGTCGCCACCGTCGTCCTCGCTCTCGCTTGTGGGCGCGCTGGTCGCCGGAGGCTCGGCGACCACCGACGGATCATCGGTGGGCTGTTCGCCGGAACGGACGACGAGGGCGGCCGCGACCACCGCGACGAGCACCACGGCCACGCCCACCGCGCCCAGGCCGATCAACAGTTTGCCCGTCGAGCCCGTCCCTGAGCGGCGG
>NZ_ANBC01000232.1 GCF_000341125.1 Nocardiopsis lucentensis DSM 44048
GGTAGCCGGGGCCGTGCGGGGCGGGCCCGTGGCCCGGGAAGGGTGTCGTCGGGCCGTGGCCGTGCTGCGGTGGACCCGTGTACGGTCCCGTGGGACGGGGGCCGGTGTCGGGTACCGGGTNGGGCGCCGCTGGGGTGGCCCGCCGGTCCGGGCACGGCCGCACCCGGACCGACGGCCGGAGCCGGACCCGTACCAGGGGTCGCGGCGGTCCCGGTGCCACCACCGACCGCTCCCGAGGGCCGCGCACCGGTACCCCCGGCGCCGCGGTCGCGCAGCAGGGCCAGGGCCTCGTCCGCGCTCAGCCGCCGCTTCGGGTCCCTCTCCAGGAGCCCGGAGATGACCGGCTCCAGCCACCCGGCGCGCGTCATCGGCGGAAGTGGCGCGGAGATCACCGCGGCGATCGCGGCCGTGATGCTGTCACGGCGGAACGGCGAGGCGCCCTCCACCGCGGCGAACAGGGTCACGCCGATGCTCCACAGGTCGCCCCGGTGCTCGGCGGGGCCGCCCTCCAGACGCTCCGGCGGCATGTACTCGGGCGAGCCGATGAGGGCCCCGGTACGGGTGATGCTCGGTCCGCCCTCCATCGTGGCGATACCGAAGTCCGTGAGGAGGACCCGGCCGTCCGCGGCCATCATGATGTTGCCGGGCTTGATGTCGCGGTGCAGGACTCCGGCCTCGTCGGCCGCCCGCACCGCCTGGAGGAGCGACTCGGCGATCGTCGCCACGGTGTCCGTGTCCAACGGGCCGCGCTCGGCGAGCAGGTCCGCCAGTGACCCGCCCTCGACGAGCTCCATGACCACCCACGGGTCACCCTCGAAGACCAACACGTCGTGGATGGTGATCACGGTGGAGTGGCGGACCCGTGCCGCGGACTGGGCCTCGCGGCGGACCCGCGCGTGCGCGTCCTTACGCTCCGACTCGGTGAAGTGGTCGGGGAGGAGCACCTGTTTGATGGCGACGACACGGTCCAGGGACGGGTCGAAGGCCTCCCAGACGACGCCCATCCCGCCGCGGCCGAGTTCACGGCGGAGGACGTATCGGTCCGCGACGATGCGCTCACGGTCGCTGTTGCTCGACATGTATCGCCCTCTCGGCGGGCTCAGTGCGGGTGGTCTGACACGAATGTCGGATGGCACCCGGAGCGAAAAGGTTCCTGGGGAGGGGAGGGAACCACGCCCGGTACGGCGCTCCTGACCCCGGGAGGAGGGGAGCCCCACCGAAGTGGGGCGCCCCTCCGCCGAGACCCCGTGCCTACTGGGGCGCGTTGGTCATCTTCAGGACGTCGAGGGCGGAGTCGAGCTGCTCCTCGGTGAGCTTGCCGTCCTCGACGTAGCCGCGCTCGATGACCACCTGGCGGATGGTCTTGCGCTCGGCCAGCGACTGCTTGGCGACCTTCGCGGCCTCCTCGTAGCCGATGTAGCGGTTGAGCGGGGTGACGATCGAGGGGGAGGACTCCGCGTAGGTGCGGCACCGCCCCTCGTCGGCCTCGATCCCCGCGACGCAGCGGTCCGCGAACACACGCGAGACGTTGGCCAGCAGGCGGATCGACTCCAGCACGTTGCGGGCGATCATCGGCAGCTGGACGTTGAGCTCGAAGTTGCCGCTCGCGCCGCCGAACGCCACCGCCGCGTCGTTTCCGACGACCTGCGAGGAGACCTGGAGCATGGCCTCGCACAGGACCGGGTTGACCTTGCCAGGCATGATCGACGAACCCGGCTGCAGGTCGGGGAGACGGATCTCGGACAGACCGGTGGTCGGACCCGAGCCCATCCAGCGGATGTCGTTGGCGATCTTGCAGTAGGCCACGGCGATCGTCCGCAGCTGGCCGGACAGCTCGACCAGCCCGTCCCGGGCGCCCTGCGCCTCGAAGTGGTCGCGGGCCTCGGTCAGCGGGAGGCCGGTGTTCGCGGCGATCTCGGCGATGACGCGCGCGGCGAACCCGTCCGGGGTGTTGATGCCGGTACCGACGGCGGTGCCGCCCAGGGGCAGCTCGGCCACACGCGGCAGGACGGCCTCCAGGCGCTCGACGCCGTAGCGCACCTGGGCGGCGAATCCGGCGAACTCCTGGCCCAGGGTGACCGGGGTGGCGTCCATGAGGTGGGTGCGGCCGCTCTTGACGACGGACGCGAACTCGACCGACTTGCGGGTGAGCTCCCCCTCCAGGTGCCGCAGCGCCGGGATCAGGTCGTTCTGGACGGCCGAGGTGGCGGCGATGTGGATGGAGGAAGGGAAGACGTCGTTGGAGGACTGCGACGCGTTGACGTGGTCGTTGGGGTGCACGTCCAGGCCGGTGCGCTCCTTGGCGAGCGTGGCCACGACCTCGTTGGTGTTCATGTTGCTGGAGGTACCGGACCCCGTCTGGAACACGTCGATCGGGAACTCGCCGTTCCACGCGCCCTCGGCGACCTCCAGGGCCGCGTCGCGGATGGCCTTGCCGAAGTCGTCGCTGATGACGCCGAGCTCCGCGTTGACCTTGGCGGCGGCGGCCTTGATCTGACCGAGCGCGGCGATGTGGGCGCCCTCCAGGCCCTGGCCCGAGATCGGGAAGTTCTCGACCGCGCGCTGCGTCTGGGCCCGCCACTTGGCCTTGGCGGGAACCCTGACCTCACCCATCGAGTCGTGCTCGACGCGGAACTCACTCATTGCAACCCATCCCTCCTGGGAAAATCTGTGAGTCACAGCCTGCCAGACGCGCGACCTGGGCCGGCCACTCACCCTGAGTTGACGGTGTTGCGCGCGTCATGCCGGGATCCGCGCCGGACTCAGGCGCCGATTCCACGCCGGGGCGGGCGTCGCCGCCACCCCAGGAGCCGACGCCGCCTCGGGGCCCGCACCCGGACGGAGCCCAGCAGGCTGAAGCCGTCGATCTCCAGGACGGGAGGGTGGGACAGGGGGGAGGGGCGGGCCGTCGTCGTGCGTCGGCCGAGGAAGGACCAGCCGCGCACGCGCACCTCGACGCCCTCGGGGACGTCGATCTCGACGCGGCCCAGGACGGCGGTCACCGTCATCCGGTGGTGGTTGCGCAGCAGCAGGGCCTCGCGCATGTCCACGTCGACGTGTCCGGCGAGGGCGGCCACATGCTCACCGGGGACCGCCACCCAGCGGCCGCGGCGGCTGAGCGTGCCGAACAGGGCGAGGGCGGGCTGGGGCTCCAGACGGACGGGCTGCTGGTCGGCGGGGAGGAGGTCGGCGGTCAGTCCGGGGAGCTCACCGAGGGTCCGCGCCTCCTGGGCGCGCCCGCTGCGCTCCTCGAACTCCTCCAGGTCGAGGCGCCCGTCGACGGCGGCGTCGCGCAGCACCCTCAGGACCCGCTCCCGGTCGCGGTCGGAGGCACGGAGCCGGGCGGGGGACACTTCCTCACTCACACCGCCCCAGCGTAGATGAGCCGGACACCGGGCGGGACCCCGCCCGCCGGGCCCGCCCCGTGGGCGGCCCGGCGGACGGGGGCGGGACACGCGCGCCCGTCACACACGCCCTACAGGCGGAGGAGGGCCCGTCGCGGAACGGATCCGTCCGCCAGGGGACGGACCGCGAGCCGGACCAGGGCGCGGGCGTTGTCGTCCCCCGCCACGCGGTTGGCGCTGAGCTCCCCGCAACGGACGCAGCGGTGGACGAGCAGCCACTCCCCGTCCGGCCGCGTGGCCAGGCTCAGCGCGGCCATCCGCCCCCGGCAGTCGGCACGGCGGTCGCCGGGGACCCGTCCGTCCACGTGCAGACTGGTCAGGCAGTGCGGGCAGTGGTTGCGGTGCGCGGTGCCCGGGGCGTCGACCGGGACCTGGAGTCCGCACCCCGCGCAGCGGAACGCCCCGGCCCGGCCGGACTCGCCGTGCGCGTGCGTCACGGACTTGCGCCGTTGCGGACGGCGCCCGTGGGTGGAGTTGCGTCGACCCACGGTCACACCTCCCCGAACAGGTCGAGCGGGAAGGGCGGGTCGGCGAGCGGACGTACGGCGATCCGCATGAGCACGAGGTGGTTGTCGTCCGTGGAGACGGTGCTCTCGGACATCTCATCGCACAACGTGCACCGGTGGACGAGCAGCCACGCGCCGCCGCGCGGGACCGCGATCGAGATCGGCGCCATGCGCCCGCCGCAGCGGGAGGCGCCGCCGTCCGTCTGGTCGACGACGTGCCTGGAGCTCAGGCAGCTCGGACAGTGGTCGCGCGGACCGCCGTCGGGATCGAGGGCGGACACGGTGAGGCCGCAGCGCACACAGGTGAACGCGGAGGCGCTGAGGGTGGAATCGGGTTCGGTGGTGGACACCCGGGAACTCCTTGCTGGACGGTTCGGAACATCAGCAGGAGGAGCGCCGAGCGGTTCTCGACGGCGGGGTCGGGCCCGGTCAGACAGCCGAACGGGGTCGGGGAGTCGGGCCGCCCGTACGTGTGTGAGGCGCGCTCGGCGCGGTCCGGGCCATACTCACCGTTCCTCGTCATCCCGTCGGGTCGCGGCCCGCGGGGTCGTCGTCATCACCAGGGGACGATCGTAGGATCCCCGGCCGGCCGCGGCAACGGATTTTCTCCGGCGGCGTGCGCCGCCGGTCGGCGTCCGGGCGGTCCGGAGCTCCGGCCGGGGTTGTCCACAGGTGGTGGAAAGCGCTGGATATCGGTGCCCGCCGATGCCTACGGTTGCCCCATGAGCACATCACTCCCCGGTCGCCGGGTGCCCGGAAGCGCCGCCATGAGCGGCCGGGACGCCCCGGCCGTGCCCGCCCTGCTCCTGCGCGGGGTCGTCAAACGCTTCGGTTCCCTCACCGCCGTGGACGGCCTGGACCTGGAGGTCCCCCAGGGCGTCGTCCTCGGACTCCTCGGCCCCAACGGAGCGGGCAAGTCCACCACCATGCGGATGCTCACCGCCCAGAGCCTGGCCGACGGGGGCGAGATCCGCATCCTCGGCCACGAGATCCCGGCCGAGTCCAAGTGGGCCCGCGCCCGCATGGGCGTCGTCCCCCAGCACGACAACCTCGACGAGGAACTCACCGTCGAGCAGAACCTGCGGATGTTCAGCTATCTGTACCGGGTCCCGCGCCGGCACCGGGCGGAGTCCATCGCCCGCGCCCTGCGCCTGGCCCAGCTCGTCGGCCGGGGCGACACCCGGGTCGACGACCTGTCCGGGGGGATGCGCCGCCGGCTGCTCATCGTCCGCGCCCTCTTGCACCGGCCCGAACTCGTCCTCATGGACGAGCCCACCGTCGGCCTCGACCCCCAGGTGCGCCAGGACCTGTGGGGCGTCATCTCCGCCCTGCGGGACCAGGGCGTCACCGTCCTGATGTCCACGCACTACATCGAGGAGGCCGAACGCCTCTCCGACGAGGTCGCCCTCATGGCCAGCGGCAGGGTGGTCGAGCGCGGCACCCCCGCGGACCTGGTGGCCAAGTACGCGGGGGCGATCGTGGAGGAGTACACGCCCGGCGCGGAGGGCGTCGACGCGCTCGAACGCCTCATCCACGACCAGGGCTTCACCACCCGCCGCACCGGCACCACCCTGTCCGTGCTGCGCGCTGAGGAGCTGCCCGACTCGCTGCGCGACCAGCTCGGCCAGCCCCAGAGCCGGGTCAGCAACCTGGAGGACGTGTTCGTGACCCTGACGGGAGAGACCTTCGAATGACCCTGGAACAGACCCGCGCGGACGCGCGCCCGGAGACGCACGCGCGGCCCGGACGGTTCGAGGTGGACGCGGTCATGGGCGTCGTCGCGCGTGAGTGGATCCTCTTTCGCGAGTCCTGGAGCTCGACCACCTTCGCCGCCGTGGTCGAACCCACCCTGTACCTGCTCGCCTTCGGCTTCGGTATGGGCGCCCTCGTCGGGACGCTCGCCGGATACGACTACATCGACTTCCTCGGCACCGGCATCGTGGCGGTGTCGGTCATGTTCCAGTCGATGATGCCCGGGGTCATCAACACCTTCATCAAACGCAAGTTCCAGCACACCTACGAGGGGATCCTCGCCGCCCCCGTGGACGTGCGCGAGGTGGTCACCGGCGAGGCCCTGTGGCTGGCGGTGCGCTCCGGAACCTACGGCTGCGTGCCGTTGCTCGTGTCGCTCTGCTTCGGACTCAGACCGGGGCCCTGGGCGTTGTTCGTGCCGCTCATCGCCTTCGTCGCGGGCTTCGCCTTCGCCCTGTTCGGGATCTGGATCTCGGCGGTGATCAGGTCGGTGCGGTCGATGGACTACGTGTTCAGCGGACTGTTCACACCGCTGTTCCTCATGGCGGGGACGTTCTTCCCGCTCACCGAGCTGCCCGCGTGGGTACAGGTGGGGGCCATGGCCAACCCGCTCTACCACGCGGTCGAACTCATCCGGGGCGCGGTGTTCGGGGACATCGCCCCGGGCGCCGTGCTCGTGCACGTCGCCGTGATGCTGGTGTTCATCGTGCTCATCTGGTTGCTCGCCGTACGCCAGCTCCGGCGCCGCGTCGTCAGCTGAGACACGGCGGACGGGACGCGTCCGTGGCCGGGTCGGCACGCGTTCCCGCCGGTGGGCCGGTCCGTCGGCGCGCGTCCGGGCGGCCGCGGGGAGGGGAGCGAGGGGCGGCGTCGGTGCCCGGGAACGCCGACGGCGCGGGAGGGGCTCCCTCCCGCGCCGTCCGATCGGCCCTCCTGGTCGGGGGCTACTCCCCGGCGCTGGGCGACCACCGCAGTTCGAGGCTGCTGCGGCGCCCCTCCTCGGTGACGCTCAGGGCAAGACCCACCGCGCCCCACTGGTCGGGGTTCGCGACGTCCTCCGCGGGCACCACCTGGCGCAGGTCGAAGAACCCGGCGAGGACCGCGTCGTCCATGTCCTGCATCGTCTGCTGGAACACCGGGTCGTCGGCCAGCGCCCCCGTCCCGCTGGTACCGCGCGAGACCAGCACGGTGTCACCGTCGCTGCTCACACCGGGCGGCGTGGAGTAGGCGTCGGAGAAGGCCCCGTCGATGAGGTCGCCGAGCACCTGCTCGTCGCCGCCCACGGCGCGGTACTCGAACGCGAAGTCGTCGCCGGAGCTGGCCCCGTAGGAAGAACCGAAGAAGGTGTCCGGGTCGATACTGGTGATACCGAACGCGGTCGAGGAACCGAGCAGGCCGCTGAAGCTCTCCGGCAGCGGCACGCCCAGGGAGTTGAACTCACGGTCGATCTCGGTGCGCTCACCGCTGCTCAACGGCAGCTGTTCGTTCTCGTAGGCCTCGGTCAGCGCCTGGTCCAGACCGTCGGCGCCCACCGCGATCACCGTGTCCTCGGGCAGGGTCCCCATGGCGTCCACGGCCGCCCCCGGGGTCTCCGACAGCCACGACAGGTCGGTCTGCTCGAACTCGAAGTCGAAGAAGTCCGTCCGCGCCTCCAGGTAGTCGCCGTCCACCCGCACGGACGCGGTCATCCGGCCGCTCAGGTCCTCGATCTCAGCGCCACCGGAGCCCATGGCGTACCCTTCCGCGTACCCCTCGGCGAACGCGTCGAGCTCCATCAGCGCGCCGCCGTCCGCCCACGCCGCGGCCAGGCTGCCGGAGGGGACGTCGGACATGTCGGAGGAGAACACGCCGTCGCGCTCCAGCGGACCGAACTCCTCCATCTGGTCCTGGAGGTCGTCCAGGCTGTCACCCGAGTCGGAGATGAGGACGAAGCCGTCCACGACCTCGTAGGCCATGCCGTCCTCGTCCAGGTCGGCGAAGGTCTCCTCGGCCAGCCGCTCGTCGGTCACCGCCAGCGCGAACGCGCCGTTCACCCCCTGGTCGTTGACGTCCGACGGCCAGACGGCGACACCCGCCCGCTGACCGATCCACTCCTCCACCTCGCTCTGCCGGGCGTCGGGGAAGGCCTCGGTGAAGCCCTCCGCGAAGGTCTCGGTCATGTCGCCGTCGGGCTCGCCCATCTCCTCGGTGATCTCGTCCGGGAGCCGGTCGACGAACTGGAGCAGCTCGATCGCCTGGGAACCGTCGATGGACAGGTCGATCTTGGCGAAGGCCGCCGCGCTCGCGGGCAGGACGGACTCGGGCTGCGGACCGCCGAAGTCGACCAGAGCGACCGTGGCCCAGACCGTGCTCGCCATGACCACGCCGGCGACGGCGATGGCCGACGGGATCAGCCAGCGGTTCCGCCTGCCGCCCGACGGCGGGAGCTGCCCGCCCGGGTACTGGCCTCCGGGCGGCGGGCCGCCCGGAGGTGGACCAGCGGGCATACCGCCGCCCGGGTACGGGGGCTGGCCGGGCACACCCCCCTGGGGAGGCGGGAAGCCCTGCGCGGGCTGCCCAGGCTGGTGCTGCTGCCACTGGGGCTGCTGCGGGGGCTCGGGGTAGGACATCGGACCTCCGATGAGGGGAAACTCGTTGTGCGACCGCACTGAGGGATCAGATGCGCGCGCACCCCGTCACGGTTCCATCGTCTTCGTGTTTGGTGTGTGACGGGTGATACACGGCCGCGGGGCCCGCCTGGGGTGGGGCGGGCCGGTGGGCGGGGCGGCGGGCGTCAGGGGGCGGACGTCAGGTCCACGCCGCTGTAGGCCGACAGCTTGCTCAACCGGTGCTCGCTGAGCACCTGGCGGACCGTACCACTCCGACCGCGCATGACGAGCGAGTCGGTGATGACGCGGGAGGCCTCGTAGCGCACCCCGCCGACGAGTTCGCCGTCGGTGATACCGGTGGCGGCGAAGAACACGTCGTCGGAGGAGACGAGGTCGTCGGTGAGCAGCACGCGGTCGAGGTCGTGACCGGCGTCCAGGGCCTTCTGGCGCTCCTGTTCGTCCTTCGGCCAGAGACGGCCCTGGATGACACCGCCCAGGCACTTCATCGCGCAGGCGGTGATGATGCCCTCCGGGGTGCCGCCGATGCCGAGCAGCAGGTCCACACCGGTTCCGGCGCGGGCCGCCATGATCGCGCCCGCCACGTCACCGTCGCGGATGAACTTGATGCGCGCGCCCGCGTCCCGCACGTCCTGGACGATCTGCTTGTGGCGGGGGCGGTCCAGGATGACCACCGTGACGTCCTGCGGGGCCTTGCCCTTGGCCCGGGCGACAGCGCGGATGTTGTCACCGACCGGGGCGGCGATGTCCACGGCGTCGGCGGCCTCGGGACCGGTGGCCAGCTTCTCCATGTAGAACACCGCGGACGGGTCGAACATGGTGTTGCGCGGGCTGGCCGCGATCACGGCGATCGCGTTGGGCATGCCCATGGCGGTGAGGGTGGTGCCGTCGATCGGGTCGACCGCGACGTCCCACTCCTGGCCGCCACCGTCGCCGACGCGCTCACCGTTGAAGAGCATGGGGGCCTCGTCCTTCTCGCCCTCACCGATGACCACGGTCCCGTTCATCGACACGGTGCTGATCATGTGCCGCATGCCGCGCACGGCCGCGCCGTCGGCACCGATCTTGTCGCCCTTGCCGACCCAGCGGGCGGCGGCCAGGGCGGCGGTCTCGGTGACGCGGACGAGCTCGAGCGCCAGGTTGCGGTCCGGGGTGGAGGAGGGCGCGGGCGAGCTGCTGGCCTGCGACATGGGATGACACCTTCCGTCAGGGATCGGGGCGGGGCTTTGCCCCTTAGGGTAGTCACCCGACGTGATCCGCGACTGCTGTGGGTGCGCTGGGCGTGACCGCCGCTCCCGCGGCGTGGCCGGTACCGTCTACTCTGGCGGGGTCCGGACTGGAGTGAGGGCAGGACAGTGGACAAGACGGACAAGCCCACGCGGGTGTCCCCCCGTGGAGCCGCCACCCGCAGCGCCCTGCTCAGGGCAGCGGCCCAGGTCTTTCGCACCGTCGGCTTCGCGAAGGCGGGGGTGAGCGAGGTCGTGGCCGTCGCGGGCGCCAGCGTCGGCAGCCTCTACCACCACTTCACGGGCAAGGCGGACCTCTACCTCGCCCTGTACGAGGAGTTCCAGCAGCGGCAGCAGGAACGCACCCACCAGGCGGTCGTCGACGCACGCGCGCGGGGTGAGAGCGATCCCACACGGCTGATGAACCTCGCCGCGCGCGCCTACCTCCTGGGCTGTATCGAGGAGAGGGACACGGCGCGGCTGTTCTTCAGCGGTGACGGCCCGCCCGGCTTCGACTACCAGCTGCGGGCCCGGCTCACGCAGTGGACCGACCGCAACGTGGCGCTGTTCCGCAAGGCCGACGAGCCGGTGGACGAGGCGCTGCTGATCGTGGTGAGCGGCGCGATGCTGCTCGCCGTCGCCGAGGTGGTGCGCCGTGACGACGCGGACGCGCGCCAGCTCGCCGACGACATCACCCGGCTGCTCACCAAACTGGAGCCGGAACACCGCGGGTGAGGCCCGGGGATCCGGGCAGTGTTTCTTGGGTCCTCCGCTGCGCTTCGGACCGTGTTCGGGCGCCCGAACGACACCCCCTCAGGTGACCGTTCCAAAAAACGGGTCCTAGACCCACCCCGGGTCGGAGAGCTCCCGGACCTGGGGCAAGCTTGATGGGGTCATGAGTGAGCACAGCCGGTCCAACGCGACCTTCGTCAACTACGCCATCTCGCTGGGGATCGTCGTGGGCATCCTCCTGGTGATGGCGTTCGTGGTCTCCACCCGTTCCGGGGAGCACATCCCGTCGGTGAACTACCGGCCGGACGCCGACGTCCTGCGCGAGGCGGCCGACTACCCGGTGACCCTTCCGGCGGAGGGGCTTTCCGAGCAGGGGTGGACGCCGACCAGTTCGACCCTCGACGTGACGGGCCCCGTCGAGTGGAGCGTCGGCTTCGCCACCGCCGCCGACAGCCACGCCCGGTTCATCCAGAGCGACGCCGACCCGGAGGCGGTCGTGTACGAGCACGCCCGCGGCGCCGAGGACGTCGGCACGGTCGTCGTGGGCGGACGCGAGTGGGACCACCACGAGTCGGCGGACTGGGGGGCGCTCGTCCTGTACGAGGAGGACGTGACCCTGGTCGTGGCGGGCAGCGCCGACCTGGACGAGCTCGCCCACCTGGCCGAGGGGCTGGAGACGGACGGGACCGCCGACACCGGGGCGGACTCTCAGGGCGACGCCGAGGGCGCCTCCGGGGGCGGCACGGAGGACGAGACCGCGTCGGCGGGGCCGGGGGACGG
>NZ_ANBC01000233.1 GCF_000341125.1 Nocardiopsis lucentensis DSM 44048
GCGGCGCAGCTCCTTGGGGAGCGAGAAGGTCAGGGTCTCGTCGGCGGTGGTCACCGGGGTCACCGTGCCGTAGCCGTGGCCCGCCAGCCTGTCGAGCAGCTCGCGCACCAGGATGTCCGGCACGGACGCGCCACTGGTCACACCGACCGTCGTCACGCCCTCCAGCCAGGCGTCGTCCATGAGCGAGGCGTTGTCGATGAGGTAGGCGGCGTCGGCGCCGGCGTCGAGGGCGACCTCGACCAGGCGGACCGAGTTCGACGAGTTGTCGGACCCGACCACGATGACCAGCTCGCACTCGGGGGCCATCGCCTTGACGGCGTCCTGGCGGTTGGAGGTGGCGTAGCAGATGTCGTCGCTGGGCGGGTCGAGCAGGTTCGGGAAGCGGTCGCGCAGCGCGTCCACGGTCTGGGTGGTCTCGTCGACGGACAGGGTGGTCTGCGACAGCCAGGAGACGTTGTTCGGGTCCCGGACCTGGACCTTGTCCACCTCGTCCGGGCTCTCCACGATCTGGATGTGCTCGGGGGCCTCGCCGCTGGTCCCCTCGACTTCCTCGTGGCCGATGTGGCCGATGAGGATGATGTCCCGGTCCTCGGAGGCGAAGCGCTTGGCCTCCTTGTGGACCTTGGTCACGAGCGGGCAGGTGGCGTCGATCGTCTTGAGCCTGCGCCGCTCGGCCTGCTCGTGGACGGCCGGGGACACGCCGTGGGCGGAGAAGACGACGATGGCGCCTTCGGGCACCTCCTCCGTCTCCTCGACGAAGATCGCTCCGCGCTCCTCCAGCGTGCGCACCACGTGGGTGTTGTGCACGATCTGCTTGCGCACGTAGATCGGTGCGCCGTACTGCTCCAGGGCCTTCTCCACGGTGATGACCGCGCGGTCGACACCGGCGCAGTATCCCCGGGGGTTGGCGAGCAGGACACGGCGGTGGGTCGTCGCAGTCGTCGTCGCAGTCATGGGTCCCATCCTAGGTGCCCTGTACGGTCCCCGTGGCGTGTGTGGTCGAAGGCACCGAGGTGGGGGTTCGCGGGGCGGGGTCCAGGCGGGGCGGGTGCGCGGCGTGAGATGCCGGGTTCGGCCGCGACGTGGCGAAATCGTTCACTTATCGCCTGCTCATGCTGATCTACCCTCCTCTATCCTGGTGCACCATCGCATCTGTAGATAGGCGGTTCGCCCCAACTCGGCCTTGCCTGGTTTTGCTGGACGCGCGCCGCCGGCCCACCCGCCGAGAGCATCAGGAGCCCCCGTCCTATGTCGAACCCCACCGTCGCCACGAAGCTGCTGTCCCTGGTCAAGGGGATCTTCGGGCGCAAGGAGCCCGTGTCCGCCACCGGTTCCGCCCAGGCGGACGAGTCCGCGAAGCCGCAGAGCACCGCCCCGGAGAAGGCGGAGACGCCGGTGAAGGCCGAGACCCCCGAGGCCGTCGAGACCTCCGAGAGCGCGGAGGTCACCGAGACCGCTGAGGCTCCCGCCGTGGAGAAGACCGAGAAGGCCGAGGCTCCCGCCGTGGAGAAGACCGAGAAGGCCGAGGCTCCCGACCAGGTCGAGGAGTCGCGGGCGGCGGAGGCGTCCCCGAAGCCCGAGGAGCGGGGGGAGGCCGAGAAGTCCACCGCCGAGGCCGAGGACGCGGTCGCGACCGAGGAGGAGGCTCCCGCCCCCGCGGAGGAGAGCCGGTCGGAGTCCGCCGTCCCCGCCACGGCCGACCTCGAGGAGGAGGGCGCGGCGATCGCCGAGGAGATCGCGGTGGCCGAGGCCCACACCGAGGTCGCCAGCGACGAGGTCCTGGAGAAGGTTCGCAAGGAGGTCGCCCCCACGGCGGACGAGCTCGCCGTGCCCACCTACGACGATCTCACCCTGCCGTCGATCCGGGCCCGTCTGCGCAAGCTCACCGTGGCCCAGGTGCGTGACCTGCGCGCCTACGAGGTCGCGCACGAGGGGCGGCCGGAGTTTGTCAAGATGTACGACAACCGCATCGCCAAGCTGGAGAGCGCAGAGTGAGCGATCTCGGCGTGCCGGGGTCGCCCCGTCGGTCCGGCGGCCCCGGCGGAGGCGTGGTCAGGCGCCCGTGATCTCCCGCAACGCGGCCACGTGGGAGCGGTAGGCCGCCTTCCCCTCCTTGGTCAGGGAGAGCCACACGCGCTGCCGCCGGTCCCGGGTGGCCCGGGTCTGGTGCAGGAAGCCCTTGTCCATCAGGACGCTCACGTGCTTGCTGAGGACCGAGGCGCTCACCTTCAGCTGTTCCTGGACGGTGCCGAATTCGACCTGGTCGACGGCGTCGAGCATCGCGCAGATCCGTAGCCGCTGGGGTGCGTGGATCGTCGGGTCGAAGCCGTCGTCGGTCGTGGCGCTCAACGGTTCCCGCTCGTCTGGTAGTAGGGGCTGGTGCGCCGGTGGTAGGGGCCGAACAGGCCGATCGCCACGCCCAGGCCCGCCGTCGTGGCGACCCAGGCCCATGGTGTGCCGTGGACCAGGTACAGCCCGATTCCGCCGATGATCGGGAACAGGGACCAGACCGCGATCGGCCGCAGTTCCCGCGGGGTCAGCCAGCGAAGCACCCCCATCTGGTTCACGCCGACCCGCATCAGCACGACGGTCGCGGTGAGGAACGCGACCAGGCCGAGCAGGTACGCCGCGAGCCACCATCCCTCGTGGGGGATGACGAACAACAGACCGTAGGGGGCGATGATCAGCCCGAGTACCGGGTAGTACCAGGCGGGTACCTTCACGGCCCTGGTCGACTCCTGCGCCGACTCCGCCTCACGCAGCGCGGCGGCGGCCTCCTCGGGGGTGGGGCGGGGGGTGGTCGGTTCGGTTTCCATGATGGAAACTTAGCTCTTCACTTTCCCTGTCGTCAACTGTGCCTCCGTCGTGCCGCGGCCGTGTCGGGCCAGGTTGTCGGTGGCCTGCCGTAGGGTCGATCGGTATGGGGATGGAGAGTTCCGCCGAGGCGCCGCAGCCGGTACGCGTCGTCCTGAGCGCCGTCGGCGGTTGGATCAACCGCCTGGGCCGGATCTGGGTCGAGGGTCAGATCGCCGAGCTCAACCGGCGCGGCCGCATGGCGTACATGACGCTGCGCGACCCCGTCGCCAACGTGTCCGTGCGCGTCGTGTGCCAGACCACGGTCCTGGACGCCCAGAGCCCGCCGCCCGAGGCCGGTGCGCGCGTCGTCATCCACGCCAAGCCCGACTTCTACGAGGTGCGCGGCACCTTCTCGCTGCGCGCGTCGGAGATCCGCCACGTCGGGCTGGGTGAGCTCCTGGCCCGGCTCGAACAGCTGCGCCGCACGCTGTCCGCCGAGGGACTGTTCTCCGCCGACCGCAAGCGCCCGCTGCCGTTCCTGCCCAACACCGTCGGCCTCATCTGCGGCCGCGACTCCGCGGCCGAGCGGGACGTGCTGGAGAACGGCCGCCGTCGCTGGCCCGCCGTGCGCTTCGAGGTCCGGCCGGTCGCGGTCCAGGGGGACCGTGCGGTCCGCGAGGTCATGGAGGCGCTGAAGGACCTCGACTCGCACCCGGACGTCGATGTCATCGTCATCGCGCGCGGCGGCGGGTCTCTGGAGGACCTGCTGCCCTTCTCAGACGAGGCGCTGGTCAGAGCGGTCGCCGCCGCGGGCACACCCGTGGTGAGCGCGATCGGACACGAACAGGACGCACCCCTGCTCGACTACGTGGCCGACCTGCGCGCCTCCACGCCCACCGACGCCGCCAAGCGGACCGTCCCCGATGTGGGGGAGCAGCTGGAGATCATCCGCCAGCTGCGCGACCGCGGCCGCAGGGTGATCCGGGGCGGGGTGGAGCGGGAGCTCGCCTGGTTGGAGGGCATCCGCTCGCGTCCCGCGCTGGCCAGTCCGGTGCGGGAGATCGACCGTCTCACCGAGCAGGTCCTGGAGCTGCGCGACCGTGCGCGGCGGAGCCTGACCGTGTCCCTCGACCGGGCGGGGGACGGTCTGGCGCACACGCGCGCCCGCCTGCACGCCCTGTCCCCGGCCACCACCCTGGCCCGCGGCTACGCCATCGTGCAGCGCCAGGACGGGGCGGTGGTGCGTTCGGCGGGCGAACCGGACGTGGGGGAGTCCCTGCGCGTGCGCTTCGCCGGGGACAGCCTGACGGCGACCGTGGACGCGGTCCACACCGACGACACCACCGACCACAGCACAGAGGGGGAGTAGCCATGGTGGAGCAGGGCGACGACACGGGCGCGGCGGGCACCGAGCCCGAGCTCAGCTACGAGGAGAGCCGGGAGGAGCTGAACAACGTCGTCCGCCGGTTGGAGTCCGGTGGCCTCAGCCTCAAGGACTCCCTCGCCCTGTGGGAGCGCGGCGAGGAGCTGGCCCGCGTGTGCGAGCAGTGGCTGGAGGGGGCCCGCGCCAAGCTGGCCGCCGCCATGGACGAGCGCCAGGGTGACGCCTCCGAGGACGGCGACGCCCCCTTCTAGGAGTCCGCGCGCCGACCCGGGGCGCAAACCCCGAGAGGCACTGCCTAGCGTCGGCCGTTGAAGTCGTCGCTCAGCTCGCGGATGTTGCCGGGCAGCCCTCGGAAAACTCCGATCACCAGGACCAGGGCCGTGCCCAGGAACAGCCAGGGGGCGACCTCGGCCAGGCGCGACGCCAGCCCCAGCAGGACGACTCGGGCGAAGCCCTCGGTGCCCAGCGCGATCAGACACTCGGCGACGGTCACGGCGGCGAAGTAGGCGATGGGCGGGCTCACCGACAGCGACAGTAGGTCGCCCGGGCGGACCAGGGACGCCGTGACCAGGCACGCGGTGGTGAAGGCCAGGCCCGGAGCCGCCGGGGTGGTCGTCCAGTGCGCGATCATGGTCCCGGCGAAGCTGAGTACGCAGATCAGCAGTACGCCGCCCCGGCCGGTCAGGCGGGGCGGTCGCCGGGCTGGCGCCTTCGATGGTGGGTCCGTACGGGTGGACTTCGTGGCGCGAGGGACGTCCCGTCCGCGGCCGCGGGGCCGTACGGAGTGCGGTGCGTGCCCGGGCCTCGGACCGTCCGCCTTCCGCGGGGGCATGACCGTGCGCCTCCCAAGTGTGTTACTCACAGTGTTCAGTGTGTCACTTCACGTGAGACTTCGGTGACTTTTCCTTGGATCGTGTCGTCATTTCGGCTGCTTGCCCCTTCCGCGACGAACACGTCTTCCCACCCGTTGGACACCGGGTTGGGGCGTGATGGTTCCGCCCCGTTCCGGGGTCGGGCTCAGTGCACGGTGCCCCCGGGATCCATTTGGGTCTGACCGTGGTTAGCTTTACCCGCGTGCCGAATTCCATCCATCGCGGTGGCCTCGCGCAACGTTTCGGAGGACATGTCGGGTTCGGTCAGTTCCGGGGCGGTCATCTCGGGCGCGGTCACGGTGCGGGGGTGCTCCTCCACACCCGAAGGCCGATCCAGATCCGTGTCCACCAGCCCGAGGTCGCGGAAGCGGCGGGCGGTCACCAGGACCCGGCTCTCCAGGGAACCCACCGTCTGGTTGTAGGCGCTCACCGTACGGGTCAGCGCCCGGCCCAGCCCCTCCACGTGCCCGCCCAGTGTGGACAGTCGGCCGTGCAGCAGCTTGCCGAGTTCGAAGACCTCCCGGGCGTTCTCGCTCAGGGCCTCCTGCTGCCACGCGTACTGCGCGGTCCGCAGCAGGGAGATGAGCGTCGTGGGGGTGGCGATGTGCACCCGACGCGTCATCGCGTGCTCCAGCAGGCCCGGGTCGTGCTCCAGGGCGGGGGCGAGGAACGCCTCCCCGGGGACGAACAACACCACGAACTCCGGAGCGGGCGTGAAGGCCGTCCAGTACGATTTCGCCGCCAGTTGCCCGACGTGCGTGCGCAGCTGCCTGGCATGGGCGCGCATCCGCTCCGCCGACGCCTCCTCGTCCTCGGTCTCGACCGCGTCCAGATAGGCCGCCAGCGGCACCTTGGCGTCCACGACGATGTTCTTGCCGCCCGCGAGGCGCACCACCATGTCCGGGCGCAGCGCTCCGTCCCGGGTGCTCGCCTGCTCGTCGAAGTCGCAGTGCGCGGCCATCCCGGCCAGTTCGGCGACCCTGCGCAGCTGCAGCTCGCCCCACCGGCCGCGCGCTTCCGGGCGCCGCAGCGCGGTCACCAGGGCCCGCGTCTGGTCCCTCAGGCGCTCGGAGCCCTCGCGTACCAGCTCCATCTGCTTGGCCAGTTCCGCGTGGGCGGCGGCCCGACCCGCGTCCGCCTCCCGCAGTTGCGCCTCCACCCGGTGCAGCGTGGCGGTCAGCGGCTCCACCATGCGCTCGACCGCCTGGCGCCGCTCGTCCAGGTCGCCCCCGGCCTCGGCGCTGACCGCGCGCAGGCGCCCCTCGGCGAGTTCGAGGAAGCGCTGGTTGGTCTGGTCCAGAGCCTGGGCCGACAGCGCGCGGAACCGATCGGCCAGCTGTTCCTCCACGTAGGCGGCGCGTTCCCGGGCCGCGCGGGCGTTCGCGCGTTCCTCGGCCGCGCGGCCCCGGGCCAGGGTCCAGCCCACGGCGACACCGACGGCCAGACCGATCAGGAGCACGAGTACGAGAACGAGGGCGTCCATGGCCCTCCATGGTGTCAGGGCGGGGTGGGGTCCGGGGCCGCGCCACGCAGGACATCGGTGAGGAGTCCCATCAGATCCGGCATGTCCACGGAATCCGGGTCGTACAGCCATTGGAGTTGGAGGCCGTCCATGGCGGCGGTGAGCAGGGCGGCGGCCTGGTCGGGGGTCGCTCCGCTCGGCAGCCGGTCACCGTGTTCGGTGCGCAGGGTGTGCGCGAGCCGTTCCCGGACGCGGGCGTAGCGGTCGCGGACGTAGGCGGAGGCCGGGTGATCGCCGGTCAGGCCCTCGGCCGTGAGCAGCGAGTGCAGTCGGACCACCCCGGGGCGCCGCGTGTTGCGTTCGGCGAGCCCGGTGAGCGCGGCGGTGTCGCCGAGTCCGTCCAGCTCGCGGACGTCGACCTCGTCACGCCGGGCGAGAACGGCGATCAGCAGGGCCTCCTTGCTGGGGAAGTGGTGGAGCAGGCCCTGCTGGCTCAGCCCGACCCTGCGTGCCACGGCGGCCAGGGACGCCCCCTGGAAGCCGGACTCGCCGAACTCCGCGAGCGCGGCGTCGAGGATCTGGTCCCGGCGCCTCGTGGCGCGCGGGCGTCCGCGCCCCCTGCGCGCCGGAGGGCCCGGTTCCGGTGGCGCCGACGACTCCCGCCCGGATTCCTCCGGCGGTGGGACGGGTTCCTGCTCGCTCATCGAAGCAAGGCTACGCCGCGGTACTTCACACGGGATGATTATGCGTTTAACCTGAGGTCAGTGTTTTGCCGAATGACCGGTAGGTAAATTCCTCCCGCGTCTCCCCACACACCCCTGGGAGCGACATGAGCGCACCGACCGACGCCGACCCGGCCCGCGAACGGCGGGTGGACGCCGCCCTGGCCGCCCTCGACCTCGAAGCCAAGGTCCGCCTGCTGTCCGGCGACTCCATGTGGGCCATCGCCGCCAACCCCGACATTGGCCTCGGCCGCCTCGTCATGTCCGACGGGCCCGTGGGGGTGCGCGGCGAGCGCTGGACCCCCGACGACCCCTCCATCCAGCTCCCCAGTCCCACCGCGATCGCCGCCACCTGGGACCGCGACCTCGTCCGCACCGCCGGGCACCTGCTGGCCCAGGAAGCCCGTCGCAAGGGCGTCCACGTCCTGCTCGCCCCCGCGGTCAACATGCACCGCTCCCCGCTGGGCGGGCGCCACTTCGAGACCTACTCCGAGGACCCCTACCTCACCGGCGAGATCGGGGCCGCCTACGTCCAGGGCGTCCAGGAGGGCGGGGTCGGCACCACCGTCAAGCACTTCGTCGCCAACGACTCCGAGACCGATCGCTTCACCGTGGACGTCCGCGCCGAGGAGCGCACCCTGCGCGAGATCTACCTGGCCCCCTTCGAGCGCATCGTCGCCCGGGCGCGGCCCTGGGGCGTGATGGCCGCCTACAACAAGGTCAACGGCACCACCATGACCGAGCACCTCGACCTCAACACGGTGCTGCGCGACGAGTGGGGCTTCGACGGGTTCGTCGTCTCGGACTGGACGGCCGCCCGCGACACCGTCCGCGACTGCCTGGCCGGGCTCGACGTCGCCATGCCCGGCCCGAACACGGTCTACGGACAGCACCTCGTCGACGCCGTCCGCGACGGCCGGGTCCCGGAGAAGGCCGTGGACGCCCTCGCGCGGCGGGTACTGCTGCTCGCCGCGCGCGTCGGTCTGCTGGAGGGAGCCGACCCCGTCGTGGCCCCCGGCGACCGGCCCTCCGGTCTGGACGGGCGCGCCATCGCCCGGGAGGTCGCCACCCGGTCCTTCGTGCTGCTGCGCAACGAACGCGCCGCCCTGCCGGTCCACCCGGCCGGGACCAACCGGATCGCGCTCGTCGGACTGGCCGCCTCCGAGGCCCGGACCAGCGGGGGCGGCAGCGCCAGCGTGTTCGCCGAGCGCACGGTCACCCCACTGGAGGGGTTGCGCGCCGCCCTGCCCGACGCCGTCGAACTCACCTACGCGGTGGGCGCCGACCCGCGCGCCAACCTGCCCGCCGTCGACACGGCCACGACCGCCACCTTCCTGGCGGCCGACGGCCGGGTG
>NZ_ANBC01000234.1 GCF_000341125.1 Nocardiopsis lucentensis DSM 44048
GCACCGCCCGGTGGATCGGCGAGCTGCCCGACGGTGTGACCAACGCCGAACTGGACCGTGTCGAGGTGGTCGGAACCCTCACCCCGAAGGCGACCGGGGAGCACCTGCTCGGCATCTCGGGCGCCGGGCGCTACACCCTCTCCGTCGACGGGGAGGTCCTCTTCGACGGTGAGCTCGACTTCGAGGGCGACGACCCGGCCGCGGCCATGTTCGATCCGCCCACGACCACCGTCCCGGTCGCGCTCACCGAGGGGCGCGACGTCCGCCTGTCCGTGGTCAAGGCCCACCAGGACCTGGGCATGGGCGACTTCGCCTTCATCGGGTTCACCCTCACCCACCGCGCGCCGCTGGCCGACGACGACGTCCTCATCGAGGAGGCCGTCGAGGCGGCGCGCGGCGCCGACGTGGCCGTCGTCCTGGTGGCCACGACCGCCGAGGTCGAGTCGGAGGGCTTCGACCGCTCCGACCTGCGGCTGCCCGGCCGCCAGGACGAGCTCGTCGCCCGGGTAGCCGAGGTCAACGACCGGACCGTGGTCGTGGTCAACGCCGGTTCCCCCGTGGAGATGCCGTGGCGGGAGGACGTCCGCGCGATCCTGCTCACCTGGTTCGGAGGCCAGGAGCTCGGCGGGGCCCTCGCCGACGTCCTGCTCGGGCGCCGCGACCCGTCCGGACGCCTGCCCACGACCTGGCCGGTCGCGGAGGAGGACGTCCCGGTACTGGACGTGGTCCCCACGGACGGCGCCCTGGAGTACGCGGAGGGCGTGTTCGTCGGCTACCGGGGCTGGGAGCGCGCCGGGAGGACCCCGGCGTTCTGCTTCGGGCACGGGCTGTCCTACACGGAGTGGCGCTACGACGGGGTCGACGTCGAGCTGGCCGCCCCCGGCGCGGACGAGGACGTCCTCGCCACGGTGCGGGTCCGTGTGACCAACGCCGGGGAGCGCGACGGCGACGAGGTCGTGCAGGTCTACCTGGCCCCGCGCGAACCGGGGGACCGGCCCGCGCGCGTGCTGGCCGGGTTCGCGACCGTGCGGGCGGCCGCCGGAGCGACCGCCGAGGCCGTCGTCACCGTCTCCCGCGAGGCGATCCGCACGTGGGCGTCCGACGCCGACGAGTGGGAGTACGTCTCCGGTGCCTACGAGCTGCTCGTCGGCCGCTCGTACCAGGACACGCGTCTGTCCGTCCCCGTCGACCTGCGGTAGCCGTTCCCGTCGTCGCCGGGTGCCGGTCGGTATCCGGCGACACGGCGGCCTTCCGTTCCCCGTGGTCGACGCGCGGACGGAACCGGGGCGTGGACCCGCCCGGTCGCCTCACCCCTCGCGCGTCCGAGGAAACGCCCACCTGGTCGAACCGATCGCGGCGCACGGCGCTCAAACCCGAATTACCCTTGGGCGTCACTCGCCATTGAATAGAGGTGGCGCGGTGCGGCCGTATCCTCAGGGCCGTTCGATGCGGGCGCGGATCACTTTGGCCGGTTGGAAACCGATCCGAGTGGCCGGATGTGGTCACCGTTGTCGGAGGCCCCGATCGCATGCCTCTGACCTTCGATTATATGGATGGTTGCCGTATCGGCGAGTGAGGCGACTAGCGGTGTTCGCCGGTTTGGTCGAGTGGGGAAGCGACATATCCGTCGGCCCGGTCGTAGAGTGCGATCAGCAAGGCCCCGACGACCATCCTCGCAGACCTGCCTCAGATTCCTGTCGCGGGTCCGCGTTCGTGTACGTGGTTCACGGCGATCCACGGAACACACAACACTGGATTTCGATGCATTCTATCCCCCACATCTGGAGACCACGATGAGTGAACGGTCGGTGCGTACGGTTGAGGTACCCCTAGACGGCAGTGGTGGAGAAACGATCCGCGTGCAGATATCGGAACTGGACAACGACCTTGTCCGCGTTGGTCGCGGTGATCGTTCCATTGCACGGGCCGAGCGTTCGTTCGGGCAGATGCTGGACACCGTACGGCCGGTCGCGGACAATTTTGTGGGGCGCTTCAGGGAATTGGCTCATACACCCGACGAGATCACTCTCGAGTTCGGCCTGTCACTCTCCGTCGAAGCGGACATCGTCGTATCCAGTACCGCGGCTGAGGCCAATTTCTCCGTGAGTCTGACATGGAACAGGGACGATGGGGTCGGCGCTCCCGACGGTCGTTCACGCCAGGCCGACCGGTAGATCACACCGGGGAGGACGGCCGTGGTGACCGGTACAACATCGCGGAGCGCGCAGGAAGCACTCGCTTCGGCGGTCGTTCGGATCAGCAGCCCGGACGGCGCCGTCTGTGGTGCGGGCGCACTCGTCGCGTCGGACCTGGTGCTGACCTGTGCCCACGTCGTATCCGATGCTCTGGGTCGCCCCCGTGGTGACGAGGTCGCGCTCGGGGCCGTGGTCACGGTCGATCTTCCTCTGGCCGGGCAGTCGGCAGGAGGGGGCGCCCGGTGGCCGGCGGAGGTGGTGCAGTGGGTGCCGATCCGGTCCGACCGCACGGGAGACGTCGCCCTTCTGCGGTTGGGGAACACCATTCCCGGCGCGCACCCGTTGCCCGTGGCCGACCCTGAGGACGTATGGGAGCACGGGGCGCGGTCGGTGGGCTTCGTCGACGGTGAGCCGACGGCGCTGTGGCTTCGGGGCAGGCTCGGCGGGGTGACGGAGGAGGGGTGGATACAGCTCTCCCGCGCTGACGGGCAGACCGCCTTCGCCAAGCGGGGTTTCAGCGGGAGTCCCGTCTGGGACAACGAGCTGGGCGCGGTCGTCGGCTTGGTGGTCGCGGCACAGCCGGAACAGGATTCGCAGCAGGTGTTCGTGCTGCGCACCAGAACGCTCCTGCACGAGATCACCGGACTCGACGCCGTTCTGTTCCCGGATCCGCCCTTCCGCGGTCTGTCTCCTCTCAGGGAAGGCGACGCGGACATCTTCTTCGGGCGGGACGACGATGTCGACAAGGTGGTCGCGGCCCTGCGGGGAGATCACGCCGCCGTCACCGTGTACGGGCCCTCGGGCTGCGGGAAGTCCTCCCTCGCCCTCGCCGGTGTGGTGCCTCGGATGCGCCAGGACGGCTTCGAGGTACTGGTGGTCAACGCCGGCCGCGTCGGTTCCCTGAGGGCTGCCTTGGCCACGGAGCTGTTCGAAGCGATGAACTCGGGACGCTTCGGCCCGGCGCGGGCGGAACGGACTGATCAGGGTCAACTGGAACGGTGGTTGGACGACCTCGGGCTCATGGACGCCTTCCACCGGGCCACCGGACGTCAGGACATGCGCCTACTGATCGTGCTCGATCAGTTCGAAGCGCTGCTGAACCTCTCCGAACCGGAGATCGAACAGGTTGTCGCCCTGCTGTTCCCGGAGCGTGGACCCGAGGGCTTGAGAGTTCTCGCCACCCTGCGCGCCGACCTCATGGACGCCATGCTGAGCCACGCGCGCCTCGGCCCGGCTCTGAAGCGCGGATCGACGCTGCCGATCACGCCCATGACGCGGGATCAACTGCACGCCGTGATCACACAGCCGCTTCGACGAGTTCCGGCGGTTGAGTACGACCCCGGGCTTGACCTGCGCATCCTGGACGATGCAGGTGACGAACCAGGAACCCTTCCACTGCTGAGCTTCGTCCTCGAACAGCTGTGGGAGGAGCGGGTCGCCGGGCGCCTGCGGGCCTCGGCCTACGAGCAGCTCGGCGGGGTGTCCGGGGCCCTGCGCAAACATGCCGACGAGGCGTGGCGCGCATGCGTCAGGCCGGAAGACGAGGCGGAGGCACGGCAGCTGCTCACCGGACTGGTCCGGGTACTGCCAGGAGGTGAGGCGCCGCAGCGGCGTGTTCTGACGTGGCGGGAGGCTGGAGACACACGTTGGCGGCTGGTGCAGGCCCTGGCCCAGTGGCGCCTGTTGGTCCTGTACGGAGGGGACGGCCAGCCCGAGAGCGCGGAACTGGCTCACGAGGCATTGATCCTGGCCTGGCCGAGGCTCGCCGACGAGGTGCGCCGAAGCGCCGATTTCCTCGCGGGCCGCGCGGAGGTGCAGCACGACCTCGAACGATGGCGTAGGGCGAATTCCCGGTCCGACATGTTGCCGGGAGCCCTTCAGCTCGCGTCCCTGGAAGCGCGGTTACGAGGGCGTGAGACGGACCTGACCGCGGAGCAGCAAGATTTCCTGGCACGGGCCCGCCGACGGCGGAGAGTGAGGCGGGCGAGGGCCAGGACGGCCGGAGTCGCGGCCGCCCTGGCCCTCGCTCTGATCGTCGGACTGTCCACGTTCCTGGTCCAGCAGTCAAACGTGAGCCAGCAGCGAGCCGCTGAGAGCCTGTCGCGGGCGCTCGCCGTCCGTTCGGACGAGTTGATGGAGACCGACCCCGGCCTGGCAGCCCTGACCGCGCTCGCCGCCTACGAGGCCGAACCGACGCAGGAGGCACTCAGCGCGCTGATGCGCCGGTACGACGCCTTCCAAGAAGCCGTGTGGACGCTCACGGGTCCGCAGGGGGAGATCAGCGCGGTGGCCATGAGCGCGGACGGATTGGTGACCCTGGTGACCACCGAGGGCGGCCGCGCGACCCTGTTCGTGCGCACGCCTGAAGGCGAGGTCGAACGGGAGCACCTCAATCTCGCCCAGAACGTCCTGTCTCCGGTGGTCAGCCGCGACGGGGGGCGGATCGCCTACAGGTATGACCTGGACGGTACCCTGGTCTGGCATGACGTGACCCCCTCCGGCGAGCAGATGGTCGGGCCGCCGCAGCGGCTCCACCCTCCGCTCACCAGTGCTTCTCTGGGTACGTGGTTCTTCGACACCAAGATCGTGGACTTCTCGCCGGACGGCCGCCGACTGGTGGGGGTATCGGCCGCCGACTCGGGGCTGCCCGTGCGTGTCTGGGACCTGGAGAGCGGGCGGTCGAGGACCCTGTCGGACGATGTCTTCGGCCTCGTGGAGGTGTGGTTCGGGCCGGACGAGAACACACTGGTGGCCGTTAGGTCCGACGATGATCCGGAATCACTGGAGCACTCGGTGGTGGTGGTCGACATCCGTGCCGGTACGACACGTGAACTCGTGAGCGGTGTCCTGGATCCGGACATCAGTGTCTCCGGGGACGGCGCCGTCGTGGTCGTCTGCGGTGAGGAGGTCGGCACCGGTACGCCCGAACAGGTCGGTTATCGGGCTCTGAGCGTGTCGGACGGGCGGGTGCTGCGGGACTTCGCGGGCCGCGTGGACGCGTCGTGCGCGGACGTCGCCGTCACGGAGGGCGGGGAGAGGTTCGCGGTGCTCACCGCGCAGGACGAGTGGGATCTCGTCGACACCTCGGATTGGCAGGCGAGCCCGGCGCGGTTCCTCGCTGCTCCCCCCTCCTATCTTTCCGTAGCCAAGGGGGCGCCCCTTCTGGGTACCGAGCGTGAACCCGTCGTCGTCACACAGAACGATGACGCGGTGACGGGTTGGCTTCTCACAGAGTACTTCGAGTACAGGGTCGAGAGTCCTCCGCGGCTGCTCGGAGACGGATCCACCCTGGTCTCCCGTGCCGTCCGCGAGGGGGCGGACGATGACCTCCTGGTCGTCATGGACACGGAGGGCTCGTGGGAGACCCTCGCCGAAGTCCAGACCGGTGCCTCCATCCCGCCGGACCCGGCCCAGGAGATCCAGGTCAACAGTTCTGGGACCTTGGTGGCGGACGTGTCGAACCTGAATCGGATCACGGTCCGTGAACTGCCCTCGCTGCGTCCGGTGACGGAGTTCGACGCGGTGCTCCCCTCTGTGGGCGAGGACGGGGCGCGGGGGTTACTGGAGTACCTGTTCCTGAACGACGATCAGATCGTGACGGTTTCGGACACACTCGTCGAGCACTGGGACGCGCGCGACGGCCGCAGACTCTCGCAGCCCGTGGACGTGGCCGACCTGCGGCTCACCACTGAGGAACATCCCGCCTTTCTGGTGGCACGCCATCCCGAGCCGGGCCACGTAGCGGTCACGGTCCACGGAGAGCCGGACGTCCACGCGGTGGATCTGGCCACCGGAGGGGTGGACGAGGATCTACGCGTGCGGCTCGGCGACGGACTCGTCGCGGTGGCGTTCCTGAAGGATCCGCGCTACGCGGCGGCGATGACTACGGGTCTCATGGTGGAGCTGTGGTCTATTCCCTCTGACCGGGAGCCTGAGAGAGTGGTGGGTCCCCTGGGGCCGCTGGTTGAGAACCGGTGGACGGTGGGCCGTGCCGGGGCCGCCGGGTTCTTCCTGGCCAACGGCAGTTCCGTGCAGTTCCTGCGGGCGGACGAGCCCTATGACCGGGAGGTCTTCGAGTTCGGCGGGCCCCAAGGATTCCTGGCGGCGGCCGATGACGGCAGGGCACTGCTGCGGGCGCCCGATCAGGGAGGCGGGATGGAGGTGTTCCGCCTGGATCCGGGCCTGTGGCGGCGGCACCTGTGCGCGGTCGTCGGCCGTGACTTCACCGATGACGAACGGGACGGCCTTCCCCCCGGCCTTCCCCCCGGTCTGCCCACCGAGACCTGCCCTCGGGAGGAGTGATGCCAGGGGGAGCCCTGTCCGGCTGCGAGGTGGGGAGCCCGTGGGCATGCCGTGTCGCGGGACCCGGACTTCCCCGCCCGCGCCCTGTCCGGACGCCCGGACAGGGCGCCCGCCCTACGTCTCCCGCTCCACCAGGACCGGCTTCCACGGGGACAGGTGCACCGCTGCGCGCTCCCGGACCGCCTCGACGATCCGCCGCGCCGTGGCCCCGGGCTCCTCGGACTCCAGGCGCACGCTGGTCAGCCGGGGGCGGAGCATCCGGCACAGCATGACGTCGTCCGCGCCCACCAGCCCGACCTGCTCGGGCACCCGCACGTCCGCGTCCAGCAGCGCGCCGAGCAGGAGCCCGCTGAACTCGTCGTTGTACCCGAACACGCCGTCGGGCAGCCCCTCGGCGACCCACGTTCCGACCAGCTCGGCCGCGCTCTCCGGCGTCCAGTCCATCTCGTACCGCCGCACGGACGCTCCGGGCCCCGTCCGCTCCACCGCCGAGCGCACCCCCTCCAACCGCCGTTCGCCCATCTGGCGCAGGGTGTCCTCGCGCGGCACGACGACGGCGATGTCGCGGCACCCCCGTCCGACCAGGTGCTCCCCGGCCCGCGCGCCCAGGCCGTGGTGGTCCATCGTCAGCGTGGACACGCCCAGTTCCTTGGCCCGTTCCGGGGGAGTGCCCACCGCGAACACGTGGATGTCGGCCTTGCGCAGCAGTTCCACCCCGGCGGGGGTGAGCCGGTCGTCCCCGGCCACGACGGCGGAGGGCCGCATGGCCGCCCAGGCGCGCGCCGCCTTCACCCCCCGGCTGCGCTCCGCCCCGTACTGGAGGAGCGTGTAGCCCAGCTCGCGCAGGCCGTGCGAGAGGTCGTGCAGGAACCGTGACGCCAGCGGCCCCTGCACCACGTCCATCTGGACGTGCAGGACGAGGTCGCTGGTGCCCGTGCGCAGTGACCGCGCGCTGGCGTGCGGGACGTAGCCCAGCTCGTCGGCGACGGACCGTACCCGTTCCCGCGTCGCCTCCGGGATGCGCGCCCCCGGGGCGTCGTTGAGGACGTACGACACGGTCGCGGTCGACACACCCGCGCGCCTGGCGATGTCGGTGATGGTCGCGGGTCGGGGGCGGATCGAAGTCATGGCCCTATCTTGCCTGCCTGTCGGGGCCGGTGCCCAGTGGAGGCCCCGGGCGCGGAACCGGCGCGTGTGAACTGCTGATGACGCATCCATTGACAAGGTTAAACGCGTAACCTAGCTTAATCGCATAACCGACGCCTGAACAGGCGTTTCTCCGTCACACAGGTTCACGCCAGGGAGATCCACATGTCCGAGCACCCTTCCCCCAGGCCGGACGCTTCGGGCGCCGCCCCCACACAGGCGCCCCCACCCACGACGGGACGGCGCGGACTGGGCCGCCTCATCCCTCTGCTCGGGGCGGGCAACCTCGCCGTCTACGCCTTCTACCTGGGCATCGGCGCGGTCCTGCTCCCCCTCCAGGTCCAGGGACTCACCCCCGGCGACGAGGAGGCCGCCGTCGCCAACCTCGGCGTGGTCGCCGGGATCGCCGCCGTCTTCGGCACCGTGTTCAACCCGGTCGGCGGCGCCCTGTCCGACCGCACCCGCACGCGCTGGGGCCGCCGCAACCCCTGGCTCCTCGGCGGCGCGCTCGCCGCCTTCGTCCTCGTGTTCGTCCTGGGCTACGCCGACTCCCTGCTGATGATGGTGATCGGCTGGTGCCTGGCCCAGGGCGCCATGAACCTGCACCACGCGGCGCTCACCGCGATCATTCCCGACCGCGTCCCCCACGACCGGCGCGGTACCGCGGCCGCCGCCATGGGCATCGCGGTCTCCGTGGCCGGGGTTCTGGGAACCGGACTCGCCGCGCTCTTCACCGCCCGGCTCCCGCTCGGTTACATCGTGCTCGGCGGCATCGTCGTCGCGGCGGCCGTCCTGCTCACCGCGACCACCCACGACCCCCGCGGCGCGGAACTGCCCGAGCGCGGCGGCGCCACGGGCGGCAGCCCCCCGGCCGCGCTGGGCCGCTTCCTGTCCGCGCTGGCCCACCGCGACTTCGCCCTGGTCTTCGCCGGTCGGGCGCTGCTCTTCCTCGGCTACTTCCTCATCTTCGGCTTCCAGCTCTACATCCTCGACTACTTCATCGCCCTGCCCGAGGGCCTGGAACCCGCCGCCGCGGTCACCGTGCTCACCCTGGTGACCGCCGCGGGCACCGTCCTCACCACGGCCGCCGGCGGACCGCTCTCCGACCGCCTCGACCGCCGCAAGCTCTTCGCGCTGGTCTCCGGCGTCGTCTCCGCCCTGGCGATGCTCATCCCCTTCTTCACGCCGACCTGGACCGGCATGCTCGTGTTCGCCGTGGTCAACGGCAGCGCCTTCGGCTGCTTCATGGCCGTGGACACCGCCCTGGCCACCCTCGTCCTGCCCAGCGACGCCGACGCCGCCCGCGACATGGGCGTCCTCAACGTCGCGGCCGCCGGACCGCAGATCATCGCCCCGTTCATCGCCTCGGCGATCATCCTCCACCTCGGCGGCTACGGGTCGCTGTTCCTGGTCGGCTCAGCCGTCGGCCTCCTCGGCGCGCTCGCCATCGTCTTCGTCCGCGGCGTCCGCTGACCGCCCGACCGCCTCGACCGACCCCGACACTCCCACTCCCGACCGACTCCGAGGAGGAACCCTTGCGACTCGCCACCCACGTGACCGGCGACGGTGACCGGACCGCCCTGCTCGTCCACGGCGCCATGTCCGACCACGGCACCTGGCACGCCCTCGAGGCCGACCTGGTCGACCGCGGCTACCAGGTGATCGGCGTCGACCTGCGCGGCCACGGGCGGAGCCCGCGCGGCGGCTACTCCGTCGCCGCGCTCGGCCAGGACCTCGTCGACACCCTGCCGACCGGCGCGGACCTGGCCGTCGGCCACTCCATGGGCGGTCTGGCCCTGTCACTGGCCGTGGAACGCCTGCGCCCCGCCCGCGCGGTCTACTCCGACCCCGCCTTCCGGTTCAGCGGCGCCTCCACGGCCGCCCTCGGAGCCATGCGCCGCATGGTCGCCCAAGCCACCGCGGAGAGCGTGCGCGCGATGAACCCGCGCTGGAGCGACGCCGACGTCGAGGCCGAGCTCGCCGGTTTCGCCGCCTTCGACCCGGACTTCTTCGACGTCGTCACCGAAGCCTCGGCGAAGGACCGTGTACCGACCACCGCCGCGGTCCCCTCCCTGGTCCAGCTGGCCGATCCGAGTTTCACGGTGGACGAGGACGGTGCCCGCCTGCTGGCTGAGCGCGGATTCACCGTCCGCACGGTCGCGGGCGCGGGTCACTGCATCCACCGCGACGACTATCCCGCCTTCCTCGCGTCACTGGAGGGGTGGCTGTGACCGCCGTGATCCGTCGCGCCGCCGCCGTCCTGGCGCTCCCGCTGCTCGCCGCCTGCTCCGCCCACGACACCGACACGACGCCCGACCGGGGCGCGCACGAGGACTTCGCCCCCGCCTCACTCGACGGTCTGCGGGTGCTCCTGGGCAACGACGACTCCATGCGGGCCGCGCGGGAGGACGGGTCGGACGGACTGGGCCTGTACGAACTGCGGTCGGCGCTGTGCGCGGCCGGGGCGGACGTGGTGGTCTTCGCCCCGTGGGGCTACCAGTCCAGCATGAGCGGTGCCGTCTCGCACAGCGGCTCGTTCGGGCTGGGGAGCCCCTCCGACCCGCCCGACGAGTACGCGGACGACTGCGCCGACGCCCCCGGCGGGGGAGCCGTCCACGGCGTCTGCGTCGAGGACGGCCCTTGCGAGGAGGACTCGCCCAGCGCCACCCCGGTCGACTCCGTGACCTTTGCGCTCCACCACGGCCTGCGGGAGCTCGTCGGCTGGAGCGAGGCCCCCGACGTCGTGGTCTCCGGCGTCAACTCGGGCCCCAACGTGGCCACGCAGATCCCCAACTCCGGCACGGTCGGGGCGGCCCTCGCCGGGCAGCTCGCCGGTGTGCCGTCCCTCGCCGTGAGCGCCTCCGTCGACGAGGACCTCGTGGTCACCCCCGAGACCTACTCCGCGACGGCCGCGTTCACCGCCGACCTGCTCGCCCGCCTGCACGGGGCCGACCTGCTCACCAGCGAGTACCTGGTCAACGTCAACCACCCGCACTCCGCGGACGGGGAGCCCGCCTCCGACGTCCGGTGGACCGAGGCGGGCACCGGTACCGTCCTGGTCCCCACGTTCACCGGCGAGGACACCTACGAGCTCGGCGTGACCGTCTGCGGGCCGGACACGCCGGGATGCCTGCCGGAGACCAAGGAGGACGCCGACAGCACGGCGCTTCTGACGGAGGGCGCGGTCTCGGTCAGCGCTCTCACCTCCGACCGCACCTACGCCTCCGGCGAGGACCCGGCCGAGATCGAACGCCTGGCAGCGCTGGTGGAGTCCCTCGGCTCCTCCTGACGGCGGCGCTCCCGCCCCCGGGGCGCCTTCCCCGTCCACCGCTCCCGGCCCGCGCGGTGCGGGGGTCAGGCGCCCCGGGCGCCCCGTCGCGCACCGGGGACGCACACGTCCAGCGCACGCCGCCACGCGCCGACCGAGCGCCAGAACTCCTCCGGAGCCGGGACGGGGGTGAACATCCACATCCGTTCCCACGCGGGCGAGGCGCGCCCGGCGATCTCCTCACGCGCCTCGTAGGGAGGCGGTCCGCCCACCGGGTACCACGTGTAGCCGAGCGGGTCGAGCAGGGCCATGAGCCGCTCCTCCAGCCCCCGGTCCGGGCGCACCTTCACCAGCATCCACGGCCGGTGGCGCCGCAGTACCTCCAGACCTCCCGCGACCACGTCCGGCTCGGTGCCCACGGTGTCCACCTTGACCACCGAGGGCAGGACCGACGCCTCCTCGCTCCAGTGCGCCAGCGTCGTCACCGCCACCGGGACGTGCGCGAGATCGGCGCGTGTGGCGTGCACGACCGTGTTGCACATGTCGTTGTGCCGTGCCCGGCGCAGGCGGGCGGTGCCGTTGTGGTTGCTCAGCGCCAGTTCCACGACCACGAACCCCAGCCCGCCGGTCTGGGCCACCGCCCGGGCCGCCGAGGCGATCTCCGGGGTCGGTTCGAAGGCGAACACCGGCCGGTCCGTTCGCGCGGCGGCCAGGATCGCGTACACGCCCACCCCGGAGCCCACGTCGAGCACGGCGCCGGGCGGGGTGTGGTCCAGCATCGCCAGGAAGCAGGCGAGGCTGTCGGGCTCGTGCCGGGAGAGGCCGGACGCGGCCAGGCGCCTGGGGACGGTGAGGTCGCCGGGCAGCCGCAGCGTGATGCTGTCGGGGCCGGCCGGGGACGGGTCCGGGTCGAGCCGGGGCAGGACGACGGTCAGGTCGCGGTTCCACGGCGGGACGCGGGCGGGATCGAGTCCGCCCAGCCGTCTGGGGAGGCGCACACGGATCTGGCGCGTGGCGAAGCGCACCACGGGATAGCGGCGTACGAGCGCTCTCAGCTGGTCGGTGACCACAGTTGACTCCCCCCAGGAACGGGGTCACGGCGCGGGTTCGGGGAGCGGACCGTCCGGTGTCCCGCGACACGCGGGCGGCCCCGACGTGCGGCGCCCCGTGCACCTCCTCCGGCCCAGGACTCCGGCGGACTGCTTCGAACCTACTGTGCGTGGTGGCCCCTGCGCATTGTGTTTCGGTGATTGGTTCGGCCGCCCGGCGGTGGCGGATCGGCGTACTCGTCGGTCCGCATAGACTCTGACCTTGTGAGTCTGTCTATCGGGATCGTCGGCCTGCCCAATGTCGGCAAGTCCACCCTCTTCAACGCGCTGACCAAGAACGACGCTCTGGCCGCGAACTACCCGTTCGCGACCATCGAGCCCAACGTCGGGGTCGTGGGTGTGCCCGATTCCCGGCTCGCCACCCTGGCCGGGATCTTCGACTCGGCGAAGGTCCTGCCCGCGACGGTGGACTTCGTCGACATCGCGGGTATCGTCCGCGGCGCCTCGACCGGTGAGGGACTGGGCAACAAGTTCCTCGCCAACATCCGCGAGAGCGACGCCATCTGCCAGGTGATCCGGGCCTTCGACGACCCGGACGTCACACACGTGGACGGCGACGTCGAGCCCTCGCGCGACATCGAGACGATCAACACCGAGCTGATCCTCGCCGACCTGCAGACCCTGGAGAAGGCGATCCCGCGCCTGGAGAAGGACGCCAAGCGCAACGCCAAGGACAAGGCCGCCCAGGAGCTGCTCCAGACGGCGCTGGCCGCCCGCGAGGTCCTCGACGGCGGTACGTCGCTCTACGCGGCCGAGGGCCTGGACACGCACCGGCTGCGCGAGCTGAGCCTGCTCACCGTCAAGCCGTTCATCTACGTGTTCAACCTCGACAGCGGTGACCTGGCCAACGAGGCCCTGCGCGCGAAGCTCCAGGAACTCGTCGCCCCGGCCGAGGCGATCTTCCTCGACGCCAAGATCGAGGCGGACCTGGCCGAGCTGGACGAGGAGGAGGCGCAGGAGCTCCTGGAGTCGATGGGGCAGACGGAGTCGGGTCTGGCGCAGCTGGCCCGGGTCGGTTTCGACACCCTCGGCCTTCAGACCTACCTGACGGCCGGGCCCAAGGAGGCCCGCGCGTGGACCGTGCGCAAGGGCGCCACGGCGCCCGAGGCCGCCGGGGTCATCCACACCGACTTCCAGCGCGGCTTCATCAAGGCCGAGGTGGTCTCCTTCGACGACCTGGTCGAGGCGGGCGACATGCAGGCCGCCCGCGCCGCGGGCAAGGTCCGCATGGAGGGCAAGGACTACGTGATGGCCGACGGCGACGTGGTGGAGTTCCGCTTCAACGTCTGACCGGTCCCAAGCCGTTCGCGCGAAGGCCCGCACCGCCTGTGGTGCGGGCCTTCCGTCGTCCTGGGACTCAGTCGTGCTCCGGAACCGGGCACCCGTCGGGGCCGCAGGCCTCGGCGTCTTGTGCGGAGCCGACGGTGGTGAGGGGTGAGCGGTTCGCCCACGCCTGCTCGAGCGCCTGGCCGAACGTCTCGACCGGTTGGGCCCCGGAGATCCCGTAGGCGCGGTCGAGCACGAAGAACGGCACCCCGGTGGCCCCGAGCCGGGCGGCCTCGCGCTCGTCGGCGCGCACCTCGTCGGCGTGACGCTCGGGGTCGGTCAGGACGGCACGGGCCTCCTCGGCGTCCAGCCCGGCCTCGACGGCCAGTTCCACCAGGCGCTCGCCCCCCTCGAAGGCGGAGCGCTCCTCGACGAAGTTGGCCCGGTAGAGCACGTCGATCAGTGCGTCCTGGCGTCCCCGCTCCAGGGCGAAGCGCAGCAGTCGGTGCATGTCGAAGCTGTTGCCGACGTCCCGCCCCGCCGTGCGGTACCCCAGGCCCTCGGCGGCGGCGTTGGCGGCGATCCGCTGTTCGGCCTGTTCGGCCTGTGCCTCGGTCATGCCGTACTTCCTCGCGAGCATCGGCACGACCGGTTCCGTGGTGCCCTGGGGGAACGACGGATCGAGCTCGAAGGGTCGGTGGACGACCTCGACCTCGTCGCGGTGCTCGAAACCGGCGAGCGCCTTCTCGAAGCGTGCCTTGCCCACGTAGCACCAGGGGCAGTTGATGTCGGTCCAGATCTCGACGCGCATGTGACGGCTTCTTTCTCGGGGCGGCCGGGTTCGGGGGCGCTCCCCAGGCGGGGTGCTCGCCCCCGAGGTGCGTCAACACAGGTCGGCTTCCCGGCATTCCGAACACGGCGCCGCCGCCGATGTGACGTCGGGGCCGGCCGCGCGGGAGCATCAGGCGCGCCAGGCGCGGGATCGCCGGGGCCGGAGCGGCCCGGGAGGAACGAGACTCCGGTTACATCCAGCCAACGGTTTTTCGTCCCCGAGGGCGACAACCCGCTTTCCGCCAGGTGACTAACTCCTGTCTTGGACGACCGGAATTGCGCTGACCTGCACCGTCACCATCCTGATTACCTGGGAATTCAACGCATTCGATGGCTTTCGCGAACTTTGGCCGGTGTGTTGGGTCCTCAGCCGACACCGAAACGCGCGGTCGGCATGGCCGCTCCCAACCCGCACAATGCCTCACTATAGGGATGGGGTAGACAAGGGCATGGCGGAAGGGCCGTCCGGACCGGACGGCGGAAACTGAGCGCAGGAGGCGGGGATGGCGAAGGCGTCACGGCTCGGTCAGTCCGGGCGTGACCAGTCCGACGGCACCGAGGCGGGGCTCGGCGCCCCGCGGTCCCGGCCGCCCCGAGCGGGGGCGGGCGGACGCTGGTGGGTCGGCGTGGGGCGCGCCGTGCTGTGGGCGTTCATCATCGTCGTCGTCGTCAACGGCGTCTGGTTCCCTTTGCGCGGTGGGTTCGCCCTGCCCAGCGCCTCCGAGGAACCCGAGAGCACCGACACCGTCACCTACCCCGAGACCGCCTCCGCCGCGTTCGCGCTCCGCTTCGCCGACGTCTACCTCAACACCGAGGACACCGAGGCGCGCCGCGCCGACCTCGCCGCGTTCGTCCCCGAGGGGGAGGCCACCGCGCTGGACGCCGCGGCCGACAGCCTCACCGGTGAGAACCTCACGGTCGTCGCCGTGGACGTCCTCGACGACAACAACGCCGTCGTGGTGGTCCGCGCCGACGTCAACGGCGAGCCGATGCGCCTGGACGTGCCCGTCTACGCCGACCAGGACGCCCTGGTGGTCTCCGGGCGTCCGGCGCTGCTGGCCGCGCCCACCCAGGCCACGCTGCCTCCCGGCGCATCCTTCGAGACCGATCCCAACGCCGCCGAACAGCTCGGCGAGGTGCTGCCCGGCTTCTTCGAGGCCTACGCCGGAGAACCGGACTTCCTGGAGCGGTTCCTCGAACAGGGCGCCTCCGTCACCCCGCTTCCGGCGAACACCCTGGAATTCGCCGAACTGTCCGAAATCACGGTGCCATCCCAGACGTCGACCGGGGATGATGACGTACGACAGGTGGCGGTCACCGTCCGCTGGAACGTCCCGGCCTCCGACGACGGGGACGCGGGCCAGCTGGTGCAGGATTACCTGGTCACCGTAGTCAACTCGGGCAACGAGTGGCACGTGCGTGACATCCAGGGCGCCCCGCGTTCGTTCGACGGCTGACGGGGCGCCTAGGCACGGAGATGAGGGAGACGAGAAGAACCATGCGCACACCAGCGACGACACCGGAGGACGGCGCCTGACATGCTCCCCCTGCTGTCTTCCACGACGGACGCCCTCGCCCAGGCGGGCGGCGCCGACCTCCTCCACCTCGCGGCGGCGACCCCGCCCCCGCCGACGCAGGAGGCCCCCGACACGGGCGGCCTCGCCGACTTCCTCCGCGGCTTCTTCGGGCCGTTGTTCCTCGTCATCGTGTCGATCGTGGCGGTGTTCTTCCTGTTCACGCGTGAGATCACGCGGTTCGCGCAGTTCATCATCCTGGCGATCTTCATCGGGATCGTCTTCTACGTCCCCGGCATCATCGAGGTCATCGCTGTGGCGCTGGCCCGAGCGATGGGCGTGTCGGCGGAATAGGCGAGGGAGGCCGGGAACGTGGATCTGCCCACATACACCAACATTTGGCGTATCGAGAAGCGGCTGTACAAGCTCTACGATTTCCGGCTGCCCATGCCGCTCCCGGTGGGGACCTTCGGGGTCGCGCTGGGGGTCTTCGCGATCTGGGTGGTGCTGCTCAGCATCCTCAACGCGCCGTTCACCTTCGGCAACGGCTGGCACCTGGTGCTCTGGGTGGTGCCGCCGGGGGTGATCACCGTGCTGGCCACCCGACCGGTGATCGAGGGCAAGCGCCTCACCGAACTACTCATCTCCCAGGCCCGCTTCCTCACCGAGGCCCGTGTCTACACGCGTCTCGCGCCCGAGTACGAACCGGGTGAGGCCCGGGTGGTGGTGCGTGTGTGGCACCGCCACCCGGACGCGGGACCGCTGCCCGTGGTCGGACGGCGCCGGGGAGAACGCGCCGAGCCGGTCCGGGAGGTCGACGAGACCGGCGTCGGGGAGCTCCGCGCGGCCCCCTCCCCGAAGTCGGCGCCGCCGCTGGTGAACGTGGCTGAGCCCGCGCCCGTTCCCGAACGGGGACACCTCCCCGAACGGGCCCCCGCTCCCGAGCCCGAGCGAGTCCCCGAGGAGGCGCCCGAACCCGTCGCCGCCGACGCGGAGTACGGCCCGGCCGACGCGGAGCCCCTCGAGACCGCCCCCGACACGCGCGGTGCGACCCGCCGAGTCCTGAACTACTTCGGCTTCGCCCTCGAGCCCGGTGCCCCCGTGCCGCCGCGGGAACGCGGGGACGAGCCCGCTGGGGCCGACCGGTCCTTCGACCGGGAGGAGTCGCGGGAGGAGCGGGACGGCGAGGAGTGGATCTCCCGTCTGAGTGCGCACTCCGGACGGACCCCCGTCGGCCTCAGTGCCAAGACCTCCTACGAGGTCGGTGACACCGGGCCCCTGAACCGCACCGAGATCGACGAGGCCACCGGGATGACGGAGGCGCCCGAGGTGCCCGAGGTGCCTGAGGCGCCCGAACGGGCACGTGAGCGCCGCCGCGCCGAGGAGGTCATGGCCGCCCCCGATCCCGCTCCTGACACCGCTCCCGAGCCCGTCACCGGGGCCGGGGCGGTCACCGACCCCGAGGCGGGGGAATCCGATCCCGCGCGACGCCTGCGCGGACGCGTCCAGGGCATCAGGGTCGCCAAGGAACTGGACGAACGCCGCTCCGAACAGGTCCGTGAGCGCGCCCCGCAGGACCCGCCGTCCGCGCGGGCCCACGGGACCGCCCTGCCCGCCGATGCCCCGCCGTCTCCGCCCCGCCGCAGGGGTCGTCCGCACGCCGCCCCCTGGGAGCTGGACGAGTCCCATCGCGACGGCGGTTCCGGGCCGGGAGCCGACGACAGGCCCGCGGACCGGACCGGGTTTGGCGATCTGTCCGACTACGCCGAGCGCTACGCGGCGGCGACCGGTCGTTCCGTCACACCGGAGACTCCCTCCGCGCCCTGGCTTCCGTCCGTGTCCTCGACGCCGAAGGACGGACCGGAGCCGCAGGACGGGGACGGCGGTTCCCCGGCCGACGCCGATGACGAGGCGGAGACCGCCGCCACCCCGGACGCCCCGGCCGACACGGACACCTCAGATGCTGCGGACACCGCGGACGCACCAGCCGCCCCGGCCAGCGCGGAGGCCGGGACACCGGCCGGGCCGCCGCCGGAACTGGACCACGGGACCGGCGAGCAGGAGGCGATGCCGGCCCGGTCAGGCCGGGACGACGAGGACCGCGGGCCTGAGTGGAACGAGCACATGTCGGTGCTCGACCAGCACCTCAGCAAGGCGGACACCCCCGCGCCGCCGCGGCCCAAGTTCGCCGATGCCCTGCGCGGCGGTGAACGTGACCAGGGGGCCGCGGACCCGGCGCAGTGGTTCGAGGACGGCAAGAAGCGCCACCCCGACCAGCCCAAGGTCGGTGACCGGGGGAACCCGGTGATCCCGGCGAGTGAGCTGCGTGAGGAGGGCGTGGTCGCGGGCGAGGGGCTCGAGGCCGCCGCCGTCCGATCGACGGACACCGCTGAGACCTGCGCGGACGCGCGCGCCGAGGCGCCCGGGACCGAGGGCTCGGAGACCTCCACCGCGCGGACGGCCGATGTGGTCGAGGGCGCCGGGTCGGACGCGCCCGGCGATGTCGAGGCGCCCGGCGATGTCGAGGCGGCCGACGGCGCTGTCTCCGACCTCACGGAGGAGGACGAGGCCCCGGAGGACGCGGCCCCCGAGGTGACGCTCCCCGGCGCACCGGGCGGCACCGGTGACGCCGACGGAGTCAAACCGCCCACCCAGCTCGACCACGGAACGGGTGAGCTGGCGAGCTTCGTCGAGGTTCGGGGCGAGTCCGGAAACGGCCGCGCCGGC
>NZ_ANBC01000235.1 GCF_000341125.1 Nocardiopsis lucentensis DSM 44048
GTCCGACGCGACATCCGTTCCGCGCCGTACGGCCGCGGACCTGGAGGAGGCCGAGGCCGCCGCGCTGGCCCGACGGCGCGGCGGCGCTCAGCGCACCACTGCCCCGGAGCCCGACGGGAGCCCCGCTCCGGCCCTCGACCCCCGTGCCAACCGCAGCCTCGCGGGCGTGCTCGCGGAGGAGGGCGCCGCCTCTCCGACCGCGCAGGACGGTACCGACCGGGCCGTGACCGACACCGGTACCGACCGGGCCGCGCCTGAGGGCGACACCGGTA
>NZ_ANBC01000236.1 GCF_000341125.1 Nocardiopsis lucentensis DSM 44048
CGGCGGCACCGCGGCCGACGGCCGTCCGGACGGCGGTGACCCCCACGACGGCGTCTTCCACCGGGTCGCGCAGAACGCCCGCAGGCTCGGCCACCTCTTCGGTCAGCCCGTGCCCGGAGAGGAACCCGAACCGCCGCGCCGTGAGGAGCCCAAACCCCAGCTGGAACTCGACCACGGCACCGGCGAGCAGGAGCGGCTCGGCGACACCCCGACCGGGGTTCCCGCACCCCGCCCCGTGCCCACGGAGCCCGAACCCCGGGAGGGCGACGCCGACGACGCCAGGGACACCGGTGACGCCGGTGACTCCGGCGGCACGCGCGGTTGGCGCCGTCTGGCCAAGGTGGTCACCGGCGGAGCGGCCCCGGTCCGCTCCGACCTGCCCGCGAGTGACATCGCCCGGCTGCGCGCCCCTCTGCCCGAGCCGCGCAGCCTCGTCGTGCTCGGGTGCACCGGCGGCGCCGGTCAGACCGTCACCTCGCTCATGATCGGGCACACCCTGGCCGCGCACCGCGACGAGCCGGTGGTCGCGGTCGACGTCAACCCCGGTCCCAACGGCCTCTCCCGCCGGGTCGGCGCGCAGGCCCCCGAGACCCTCACCGCGCTGCTCGCCAACGCGGACGAGGTCGACGACCACGCGCGGATGCGCGGTTACACCAGCCGCGCCAGCACCGGCCTGGAGATCGTCCAGACCCTCGACGACCCCTACGTCCAGACCCTCGACGAACGCGACTACGGCCAGCTCACCGACATGCTCGGCCGCTTCTACGCCGTGACCCTCCTGGACCCGGCGGCCACGGGTGTGGCCCGGGCCCTGCCGGTGGCCGACGGCCTGGTCCTGGTCGCCCCCGCCAACGCCGACGCCGAGCGGGCCGTGTCCATGACCTTCGAGTGGTTGGACGGCAACGGCTACGGCGCCCTGCGGGCGAGCTCGGTGCTCGTGGTCAACGGGGTGAGCAAGCGCAGCCTGGCGGACGTGGACGCCGCCGAGCGGGTGGCGCGCGGTCGCTGCCGGGCGATCGTCCGGATCCCGTGGGACGACCACCTCGGCTCGTCCTACACCAGGATCGACGTCGGCGCTCTGCGTCCCGCGACCAAGCGGGCCCACGGCGCACTGGGCGGGGTCCTGGTCAACGCCCTCACGCGCTCCTGAGCGCGCCGTGCGGGCGGACACGCGCCCGCCCGCACGGAGATCGGGGTGGTGGTCAGGGCGCCGGGCACCCGTCAGCGGTGGCGGCTCAGCGGCCGACCGGGGTGAAGTCGCGCGCGGACAGGAAGTCCGGGCGAGGGCTGCCCGCGGCGAACGGTTTCACACACGCGTTCTCGACGCTGTTGAACACGATGAAGATGTTCGACCGCGGGTAGGGGGTGATGTTGCCGCCCGACCCGTGCATGCAGTTGGAGTCGAACACGGTCGCGTCGCCCGCCGAACCGGTGAGCACGTCGATGCCGTGCCGTTCGGCCAGCATGGTCAGCGAGCTCTGGTCCGGAGTGCCGACGTGCTGGCTCTTCAGCGACGCCTGGTAGTGGTTGTCGGGGGTCTCGCCGACGCACGACACGAACGTCCTGTGCGAGCCGGGCATGATCATCAGGGCGCCGTTGTGCGTGAAGTTCTCGGTCAGCGAGATGGAGATGCTGGCCGCCCGCATCCGCGGCATGCCGTCCTCGGCGTGCCACGTCTCGAAGTCCGAATGCCAGTAGAAGGAGCCGCCGCCGAACCCGGGCTTGTAGTTGATCCGGCTCTGGTGCACGTACACGTCCGAACCGAGGATCTGCCGGGCTCGTTCGACCAGGCGCGGGTCGTTCACCAGGTCGTGGAAGACCTTGCTGATCTTGTGTACCTCGAAGATCGAGCGGACCTCGTCCGAGGTCGGTTCGACGATCACCCGTTCGTCCCGGCGCAGCGCCCGGTCGGAGCTGAGCCGTTCCAGCTCGGCTCGGTAGGCGCTCACCTCCTCGCCCGAGACGAGGGACGGGATCTGCGCGTAGCCGCGCGCGTCGTAGTCGCTGATCTCCTCAGCGGTGAAGGGTCCGTCCGCCGCGGGTCCCCAGACAACGGGGTCCTTGCGGTACAGAAGGGCGGCCTCGCTGGCCTTTCGGGTCGGGTACTCGTCCGCGGTCGGAGCATCCATCTGCAGAGTCATGGCCGATCCCCTCGGTGGGGGTTCATCCTCTCTGAGGTCGACGGTCGTCCTTACGACACGCGAACTTAACAAATATTCGACGACCTTTATGAGGATGCCCGTCGGCAGTGTGTTTGATAATTCTTCAAGTGGGTATTACTGCTATACTATATGGGGCAAAACTGAAATTTGGACCTTCTCTTTCTTCTCGTTTTCGCTCCCTCCTCGCGCTGGCGCCGCGCCTCACCTGCGGAGTCGTGGCGCGGGTCGCCAAGATCCGCCCCAAGGCGGCATCTTCCCAGGTCGTCCAGTTGCAGCCGTGGTCGCCGCGATAGGCTGCGGGCCCTCGGAATTTTCCTGTGCGCTAGATCACAGGGATATGGTACAGCGGTGAGGCTGGGTTCTCGGTAGAACCTGTCGGTTCACTTCGGATTACGCCCGAATTCCCCTGGCGGGGCTGGACCGGAAAACGTTGTCGGCGCACTGTGGTGGGGTCCCTTCCCTCCACCCCCGCTCCAGAGGAGAGAACGTGCCCCCCACCCCCCGCACGCTGGGCAGAGCCCTGGTGTCCCTCGCCGCAGTCGTCCTGCTCGCCGTCCTCGGCTGGGCGGCCCCCGCCTCCGCCGACCACGTCCTGCCGCCGGGCATCCCCAGCACCTCGGCCGCCCAGAGCCAGCTCAACTCCCTCACCGTCGCCCCCAAGGGGCCCCAGAGCGGTTACGACCGCAGCCTCTTCCCGCACTGGGCCGACGTCCAGGGCAACTGCTCGGCGCGCCAGGTCGTCCTCCTGCGCGACGGCCACGACGTCGTCACCGACTCCCGCTGCCAGCCCACCTCCGGTAGCTGGTGGAGCTCCTTCGACAGCACGTGGGTGTACGACGAGCCGTCCCAGATCAGCGTCGACCACATGGTCCCGCTCAGTGAGGCCTGGAAGACCGGCGCCCGCTACTGGAGCACCTCCCAGCGCCGCGACTTCGCCAACGACGTGGACTCCCCGCAGCTGTGGCTGGCCACCCCGTCCAGCAACAGCAGCAAGGGCGACGACGACCCGTCCGAGTGGATGCCGCCGAACACGGCCGTCCACTGCGACTACGTCAAGGCCTGGGTGAACGTGAAGTACCGCTACGACCTCACCGTCACCCACGCCGAGCGGTCCGCCATCCAGTCCACGATCGACGACCGCTGCTAGTACCGCGACGACAGGTCGTCGCGGTACTAGGCGGAGTTTCGCACCAGGCGGAGTTCCGCGGACACCCGTCCCGGAGAGGTTCCCGTAGGAGGAGCCCGACGGGTCCGAGTCGCGGCGGGAGGGCCCGCATCCGAGTCGACGGACTCCGGTGCGGGCCCTTGGCCGTGGCGGCGGGGCTCGGGGCCCTCTCCCCACCGGTGGGCTCCGGTGCGGGACCCACCCGCCTCGGCGGGGTCGTGGGCAGCCCGAGGCGGGCGGTTCGTGGGGACCCCCGATTTCCATGAAACCTGTCGGCGCGTCCGGGCGGTAGACCGTCCCGGGAACCTGTGGACAACCCCGGCCGAATGGTTCGGGACCGGGATTCGGGCGCGCCGGAATCCCGTCCGCTTCTCTGCCCCCAGGCAATGCACCACTATGGGGGGTGGCACAGGCGGGAGGCCCGGGGGCGGCCCCGGATCGGGCACGCCCCGCCGCGACGCGACGAGAAGGGCAACCAGATGACCGGCACCAGGGGAACCCGGGGCGCGACCCGCCTCGCGGTCCGCTACTTCGACGACCGCGTGCTGTTCAGCGACACCGAGGCCTGGGCCTACTTCCGCCTCCCGACGGTGTCCTACGAGTTCACCACGCCTGAGGAACGCCAGGCGCTCGCCACCAACATCACCATCGCGCTCGCCGCCATCCGGATGAACGACGCCGAGGTCCACCTCCGCGTCGCCCACCGCACCTACCCGGCCGCCGCCTGGGCCACCCGCCTGGACGGCACCGCCGACTCCGGCCCCGGCTGGTACGACTACCTCGACGAGATGTACCGCCACGTCTGGGCCAAGGACTTCTGGACCAAGGAGGTCTACCTCGGAGTCCGTCTCGGCATGCGCAACGCCGGGGGTGGCCTCGGCCTCTTCTCCCAGCTCTTCGGCGCCTACCAGCGCACCGAACAGGTCCTCGGCATCACCGACGACGCCATCGACGACCGCGAGATCGCCCGATGGACCGAGCAGTCCGAACGCCTCGGCCGTGCCCTCGCCGCCAGCTCGCTGCACGCCCGCCACGCCACTTCCGACGAGGTCGCCTGGCTCATCCGCCACGCGGTCAGCGGCACCGCCGAGGAGGTGCGCCCCTCCGCCGCCGGGCGCCGCACCTGGGGGCGCGGCGAGATCGAGGCGCTCGTCGACGGCGTCGTGTACAACGGCCGATCGTCCCTGCGCCTCGAACAGCCGGCCGGATCCACCCACGTCGCCTACCTGTCCTTCGCCCGCTTCCCGGACCTCATGCCCTTCCCGGACGGCGAACCCTGGATGCACCACGCCGACGCCCTGCCCTTCCCCGTCGAGATGTCCCTGCGGATGAAGCTCATCCCGCCCGCCAAGGCCAGCAAGGACGTCGGCCGCAAGCTCGCGCACGCCCGCGACATGGACGCGCACATCCGCGAGGCCGGGGTCGAGGCGCCCATCGCCCTGGCCGAGCAGATCGACGCCGCCCGCATGCTGGAGCACGGCATCACCAAGGAACGCCTGCCGTTCGTCTACGGCTGGGACC
>NZ_ANBC01000237.1 GCF_000341125.1 Nocardiopsis lucentensis DSM 44048
CCTCCTCGGCCAGCACGTCGAGGCGGTCATCGAGCACTACCGCGACATCGGTATCGACGTCATCAACTCCACCGGGGACCAGTTCTCCCTGTTCAACGAGGCTCTGCCCGGCGATCGCATCCGCCTGGGCGCCTACGCCCAGCGCCAGCCCCTGCGCACCATCGCGGGCGGCATGCCCACCGCCACCGTCGACGTCGGCGACCGCGTCGACCACTCCGGAGGCGGCTGGGTGGGGCCCTACATCGGCGAGAGCATCGGCCGCGCCCGCTCCATCGTCCACTTCGACCCCATGGTCGCCGCGGCCCGTAACCGCCCCACCGCCATCGCCATCACCGGTGAGCCCGGCGGCGGCAAGACCACCCTCGCCCTCCTGCTCATCTACCAGCTCGCCCTGCGCGGGGTGACCGTCGCCGCCATCGACCCCAAGGGCGACGCCGAGTCCCTCGTCGAACTCCTCCAGCGGCGGGGGCGCAAGGCCCGCGTCATGTCCCTGGGATCCGCCCAGCCGGGCCTGCTCGACCCTTTCGCGTTCGGCGACGACCTGCCCTCGCGCAAGACCATGGCCACCGAGACCCTCCGCCTCCTCCTGCCGCGCATGAGCGAGGAGCGTGAGTCGGCGATGATCCAGGCCGTGGCCGCGGTCGCCAACCAGCCGCGCCCGTCCCTGGCCAAGGTCGTCGACCACCTCGTCGCCTCGCCGGGCGCCGCCTCCCGCAACCTGGGCGCGGTCCTGCAGTCGATGTCGGAGATGCGTCTGGCCAGTCTGTGCTTCGACCCCCAGGGCGACGCCAAGGTCGACACCGAGGGCTGGACCACCGTCTTCACCCTGGGCGGCCTCACCCTCCCCGACTCCGGTGTCGGCCGCGACGACTACTCCTACGAACAGCGCCTGTCGGTCGCGCTGCTCTACCTCGTCTCCCAGTTCGCGCGCCGTCTGATGAACGGCCTCGACCGTCACCTGCCCAAGGCGATCTTCCTCGACGAGGCCTGGGCGGTCACCTCCACCCCGGAGGGCGCCAAGCTGGTCCCCGAGGTCTCCCGCATGGGCCGCTCCCGCAACACCGCCCTCATCCTCGTCTCCCAGAACGCCGGTGACCTGCTCAACGAACAGGTCACCAACTGCCTGTCCTCGGTGTTCGCGTTCCGTTCCAGCGAACGGTACGAGGTGGAGAGCGTCATGTCCCTGCTCGGCGTCGAGCCCACCGAGGATCACCTGGCGGTACTGCGCAACCTCGGCAACGGCGAGTGCCTGTTCCGTGACCTCGACGGGCGGGCGGGGCGGATCGGGGTCGACCTGGTCTCGGAGAACCTCCTGCGCTGGCTCGACACCAACCCCACCCGGCAGCGGCCCGCCGAGGACGACGACTTCGCGGCCGCCTCCGGCCAGGAGGTGGCCGACAGACGCTGACGGACGTGCGCCCACGTCCACGAGTGGAACGGACAAGTCCCCGCAAAAGGGGATTAGCGGCACCAGGTTCGGGGCTCGTCCGGGATGGGGATGACCTACTCTGTCGGGTTTTCCCGTCCCGGCGCACCGACTCCGCACCCCCGACCGAGACCCACCACTCACGAGGGACCGCCCATGAGTGAGGACGTGCCGCGCCCCGTCGTCGACCCCACCCTCCCCGATGTCCTGCGTGAGCGGATCACGCGGGAGAACCGGCCCCCGGACCCGCCCCCGCGCCGGGCCAACGGGGAGATCGTCACCCGCGCCGTTCGCGCGCGCGAGAGCGCCGTCCAGGTGCTCGCCGCAGGGTTCACGGCCGCCCTCGCCTCGGCCGCCGGGGGCTGGCCCCTGGGCCTGGCCGTCGCCGTCGTGATCCTCCTGGCCCAGGTCCTCGTGCTCATCTGCGTCGAGGACACCCATCCCGCGACGCGGGTCCTGGGCGCGACGGCCGGCGCGGGAACCGTCGTCGCGACCCCCGCCATGGTCATGGCGGCGCCCGACCGGGCCGCCGTCGTCCCCTGGCTCGTGTTCGGCGTCTTCGTCGCCCTCGTCGGAGCCGACGCCACCACCGCCCGGGTCAGCCGGACCCCCGACGACCACGAGGGGCTGGCCATCCTCCCCGACGACGTCAGCGACCACGACCACGCCCACCTGTCCGCCGTCCAGCGCACCATCGACCAGGTCGCCTCCGCCCGGGACGAACTCGGCGGCGGTGACTCCCTGGACACCGAGCGCGCGCTCGCGGTCCTGCGCGACCAGGAGTGGCGGATCGCCAAGCTCCTCGTCCGCCAGCGCGAACTGCGCCGCGCCCACCTGCGCCGCTGGCAGCGCGCGGCCTCACCCCGAGTCAGGGAAGCCCTCAAACCCCAGCGTGAGCACCTGAACACCGTCGACGCGGCGGTCCGTGCCCGGGTCGAGGAGATCACCGAGTACGGGCGGCTGGTCGAGCGCGCCGTCGCCGCGCACCGCGAGTGGGAGCAGTGCCAGGAGGCGCTCGACTCCACCGCCGAGTACGCCGAGCACCTCGCCTCGGCGGCCTTCCTCGACACCCGTCCCACCGGTCTCGGAGCGCTGGCCGTCACCGCTGAGGCCGCCCGGCGCGTCCGCGACGAACGGGTCCGGCTCCTGGCCGACCACGCCCTCACGGCCGGTGACGCCCCGGACTGGCCGGCGCCGGACGACGGCGCCCCGGGGGCAGCGGAGCGAGTGTCCGCCGAATCTGACAGATTGGGCGCATGACCGAAGACAGGGAGCCCCTCGACACCGCCCTCCACGGTGCGATCGCCGACGTGGTGTACGGGAAGGGCGGATTCGTCGAGATCTACCGAAAGGCCAGCGAGGACATCGCCGACTTCCTCAGGTCGGACGCCGAGCCGGAGGGCGTGGAGCCGGAGGGCGCGGAGCCGCTGAAGGAGCCGGGGGCGGGGGTTCTCACCGAGCTCTCGGCGGCCATCGACGACGCCATGGCCGAGCACGCCCAGAAACAGCGCCGCTGGCCCGTGCGCACTGACGGCGAACGGCTCACCCGCGCCTTCCGCGCCCTCGACGAGTCCGGAATCGTCGCCCGCGAGGACTTCACCTGCTGCGGCCAGTGCGCCCGCGACGCCCTCCGCTCCGAGGTCGCCGCCCACGACACGGACGCGGGCCCCGCGATCCGCGGCTACGTCTACTACCACGCCCGGGAGGCCGCGCGGGCGGCCGTGGAGGGCGGGCTCTGGCTCGGCTTCGACGCCGTGCACGAGATCCGCCGCGCCGCCGTCGGCGAGGAGATCGCCGAGACCCTCCGCGCGCACGGCCTCACCGTCACCTGGAACGGCGACCCCGACACCCTGCTCGCGGTCGAACTGGACGGCCGTTGGCGCCGCTGGGGGCGCCGCGCCGCCTACCCCGGTTCCGCCATCCAGGGGGAACCCTCGGTCGAGGTCGCCTACACGAACCCGAGCCCCTACCCCACCCCGGAGTGGGTCAGCCACTACGAGGGCCGGGTGACCGTCCGCGAGCTCGCCCGCATGGTCCTGCCCTGGCTCCCCGGCGACTTCACGGCGACGATGACCAGCGACCGGGGCGACACGGTCGTGGTCGAGCGCGCCTTCGACGTGCTCCGCGTGCGAGAGACCGGCCGCGTCCTGCCGCGTGAACGCGTCGAGGAGCCGCTCAGCCGCTGGGCCGTCGGCGGTGTCTGGCCGGAGGAGGACGCCGCGTCGAGCGGAGTCGGCATGGTCGACGCCAGCTATCAGGACACCTCACGGGACGGCATCGGCTCGGTCGACGTCCCCGAACCCCTGGAGACGGCCGCCGCCCGCGCCCTCGTCCACCACCTCACCCCCGCCCCGGACAGTTTCGCGGTCTTCGTCGCCCGGGACGGTTCGTGCGTGCAGATGATGTGGCACGCCGGGCCGCGACTGTGGATGGAGACCCCCGAACCCGAGGCGTCCCTGTCCAGGGGAAGGTTCGTCAGCGTCTCCGAGGCGGACGAGATGGTGCGGGTCCTCGCGGAGGAGGGGCGGATCGCCCTCGACGAACTGGGTGAGCTGTCGGTCCTGCGGTGGTAGCGCCCCGGGACGGCGGGCGCGCCCCTCAGACCGCGTCGGGGCCGAACCCGAAGAACGCGCGCGCCCTGGGCGGGATCAGCAGCAGCCCGCCGATCACGAGGTTGAACACCAGGATCAGCGCGTACCAGACGAGCAGGTCAGGGGTGTAGATCAGCACCGAGAACATGGTGAGGATCAGCAGCACCGACACCACGGCCTGCACGATGACCACGGCGCCGTACAGGACGCGCGACCGCGCCATCAGTCCCACGCCCGCGAACGCGGAGAACAGCCCCCAGACTCCGACCAGCGACACCGTGCCCCACGTGTACTCCTCCGAGCCGCCGACCGCCTCACCGGCGAACAGGGCCGTGAGCACCATGAGGTAGAGCGCGTTCAGCCCCAGCATGACCGCGGCGGTGATCACCGCCGCGGGCTTGGGCGGGTCGGCCCGGTTCCCGTTCCACACGTGCTGGCCGGTGCCGACGGACGGCTGCGCGCCGGCCCGGGGCGGCTGGCCGACGAGGCGGGCCGTGTGCCCGGCCGGAACGGACCCGGGGCCGAACCGCGTCGTGGCGCCCGTCGATTCACCCCCCGGCAGGGGAGTGACCGGCTGCGGGCCGTTGGGGCCCTGGTGCGCCCGCTGGGGGCCGGTGGGCGGCTGGACGGGGAGGCGACCGGTCGAGGGGCCGGGCGGGTTCGGGACCGGGGGCTGGTGCCCGGGCACACCGTGGTGCGGTGTGTGCGGGCCCGGGGGGCCGGGTGGTCGGTGCGGTCCCGAGTGGGCCCACGCGGACTGTCCGCCAGTCGGCCCGGGCACGGGCGCCTGGGGTCCGCTCGGGGGTGTCTGGGGACCGCTCACAGGGGCCTGCGGCCCACCGGCGGGGGTGTGCGGCCCGGGGGTTCGCGCGCCGGGTTCGGCGGCACGCGCCTCCCGGGCCTCCTTCTCCCGGTCCAGCAGGGCGAGCGCCTCGGCGGGGGTGGGCCGCGCCGACGCGTCGCGGCTCAGCAGAGCGGAGACCAACGCATGCAGGGGCGCGCTGGCCGAGCGGTCACCGGAACCGGGCGTGGACAACCGCGGCGGCAGGGGAGCGGTCAGGACCGCGCTGATGATGCCGGTGATGCTGTCCCGCTTGAACGGTGTGCGTCCCTCCAGCAGCGAGTACAGGGTGACACCCAGACTCCACAGGTCGGACGCGGGCAGCGCGCGCTCGCCTTCGAACCGTTCGGGGGCCATGTACTCGGGGGACCCGATGTACACGCCGGTCTGGGTGAGCGCCGTGCTGCCGTCGACGTTCGCGATGCCGAAGTCCGTCAGCACGGTCCGGCCGTCGGCGGTGAGCATGATGTTCGCGGGCTTGATGTCCCGGTGCGTGACCCCCGCCGCGTGGGCCGCGCGCAGTCCGTCGAGGACCGACCGGGCCACCTCCTCGACCCGGGTCACCGTCATGGGGCCGTGCGCGTCCAGGTGCTGCTGCAGCGAGGCCCCGGAGAGCAGCTCCATGACGATCCAGGGGCTCTCGCCGTCGTCGAGCACGTCGTGGACGGCGACCACCGCCGTGCTGTTGATCCGTGCGGTCGCCTGGGCCTCGCGCATACTGCGAGCGTGCGCCTCAGCGCGGGCGTCCGGGTCCATCCCCTCGGGGAGCAGGACCTCCTTGACGGCCACGTCGCGCTGGAGGGCGGGGTCCCAGGCACGCCACACCGTTCCCATTCCGCCCGCGCCGAGCCGTTCCCGTAGCTCGTAGCGGCCTACGGAGGAACGACCGTCGGACGACATAGGGGCGCATCCCTTCTGGGGGGTGGGGGACGATGCGCAGGCCAATCTATCCGAGAAGGTCCTACCGCTCCCGGATGATGGTGCGTGTTGCCGACATCTGAGTCCATCTCACTGTAAATCGGTCTGACCCGGACGTCGTCGGGGGAACGGGAGCTGACCGATTGCGGTCATCGCCGCGACCGCGCGTTTCGGGGTGAGGCCGTGACCACCCGGTGCGCTCCGGTCGCGGGCACGGCGGGCACCGGGCGGTCACGGCCGAGGACCCCCGGTGATCCGCTCGGTGAGCGCGAGCGCCTCGCCGTCCTCCGCGACGCGCAGCCGCCCGGCGAGCGCGCGGAGTTCGTCGGTGGTGACCTCGGAGGGCTCGTAGGCGTCGTCGCCCGCGTGGACGGACCCGTCCCGCAGCGGTGCCGCGACCTCGACGACCGTCCCCGTCTCCCACTCCAGGCGGATGCTGTGGAACTCCTCGTGGAACGACTCCCAGGTCAGCAGGAGGGACGCACCGACTCCGACCCCGTCGAGCTCCTCGCAGTCGACGAGGGCGGGATCGGCGGCGCCGTCACAGTCGAGGGGGGCGGCGTGCTCCGAGCCCTCGGTGTCGGAGTCCGCGGAGCCGGGGGACGCGTTGCTGGTGACGCGGACCTCGCGGCCGTCCGCGTCCTGGTAACCGACCGACACACCGCTGTCGTCGTGGCGGACGGAGGCGGAGACCGGTGTCCACCCCTCGGCCGCCAGGAGGACCATCTCGTCCGGGTACTCGGAGATCTCGGTCGCCAGCGCGTCGAACCGCTCCCGTTCCCGTTCGACGCGGAGCCTCCAGTCCACCCCGGCCCGGAGCGCCGTCACGGCGACCACGGCCACGAGCGCCCACAGGAACGCGCGCTTCGGAGCGGCGGCGAGGATGCCCAGGACCGCCGCCGCGGCGGCCAGGACACCCAGCCCCGTGGTGGGGCCGTCGAAGAGGGAGCTGGGAGTGAGGTCGGGGACCGTGAACCACCACTGGAGGTAGCCCAGGAGCACGACGGCGGTCAGGAGCGCGACGGTCGCGACGGGCCGAGGGACCCGGGCCCGCTGGAGGGCGGAGACCAGGACGGCGAAGAAGGAGACGCCGAGGAGGAACACGATCCACAGAGCGGTGGGGAGGCCGTCCGTCGAACCGCGGTAGAGGAGGCCGAGGACGACGCTGAGGCGGAGATAGCCGAGTGCCAGGAGGAGGAACAGGACGTACACCAGCCCGCCGACGACCAGCGTGACGGTCGTGGCACGGCTCGGACGTGTGCGCGTCGGCACGGGCTTGGCGCCCGCGCCTGGTTCGTGAGGGCCGGGGGAGTGGGGCGGCGGCATGGTGGGGCCTCCGGTGTCCTGTCGCGGGGCGTGTGTTCGACGGGCGCGTGTCAGGGGTGTCGGCAGTCGATCCCTCGGGGCTGAGGAGCGCGCGGCGGGCCTCCTGGGGCGGGGGTGCGGGGGTGCGGGGTCGTCGTCTGGTGCGATGTGTTCCGGAAGGAGATGGTTTTCGGCTGTGCGGCAATAGGGACTGCGGGTACTTCGGAAGCCGGTTCGGAGAGCGGGCGTCAGTCCGGTTTATGGGCAGATGTCCACTTTTGCTTGCGAAAGTGGATGTGACGCCGCTCATACTCGCGGCTGGGGTACTAAATTGTGGCCTGGTGGTTTATGGGTGTTCTGGAAGTCCGTTGATGCCTGTTACCTGCGAAAACGTAGGTTTTGCGTTGCTTCGCACCGGCCCGGTGGGGTGGAGTGTCGGTAGGAACCGGAAATCCCGACGCGTTGCACTCATCTTCCGACCCGCCGATGAAGCACCATAGAGGATGGGGTAAGGACATGCGGGGGGCTGTGCCCGTGCGCGGTCTCGCTACGGCGTGCGCGCGGGCGGAGTCACCGTGTCTGCCATCGACCCTCGGCCCGAACCACGACGCAGGAGCCAGCAGATGACGCATCAGCACGTCCGACGGCGCGGATGGCGACGCCTACTGATGATGTTCCTGCTGATGGTCGGGTTCGTCGTGCTTCCAGCGACGACGGCGCAGGCGAACACGCTGTGTCCCGGGGAGCCCGCGCCGCTGCCGGAGGCGGCGGGAAGCGGTTCGGACGGGCTGCTGGTTCCGCCGAGGTCCCAATCGGCCATTGAAGGCGCGCCGGACGGCCTACCGCCTGACGCGAGTATGTACGGGCAGTACGGGACCGCCGGAACCCAGTGGCACATGATCACCGAGTCCTGTGTCGACGGGATCTCCAACGGCGCCCAGGCCACGCTCGCCAACACGGCGTGGGACCTGTCCAAGACCATCAACCAGTCCACGATCACCGTCTACCAGGCGGCCACCTCCGACGGTCTGCTGGCGAGCTTCAACGAGCTGGTGGAGAGTGTCGTCGTCACACTGCGGGAGGGTATCTGGCGCCCCCTCATCCCGACGGTCATCATCCTCGGTGCCATCTGGCTCGGGTGGTACGGGCTGATCCGGAAGCGCGTCACGCTCACCATCGAGTCCACGGTGTGGATGGTGGCGGCCATCGGGCTCGGCATGTGGATCCTGGTGAACCCGGCGCAGATCATGGGTATGGCCAGCGGTCTGGTGAACTCCGGAAGCCAGTTGGTGACGAGCACGGTGGGCCAGGTGCCGTACGGGGGAGGCTCGGGCGCGTGTCCTGCTGGAGCCGAGGCGCCGGAACGGGCGGAGTGGGAGTCCGAGGCGGATTTCCAGGTCCGACGGAACGCCGACATGCTGTGGTCGAGTCTGGTCTGTCAGCCATGGGTGGCGGGGCAGTTCGGCAGCGGTGACATCGCTGAGATCGCCACACAAGAGCATGCCACCGACCTTATGGCGGCTCAGGGAATCACCAGAACTGAGCAGCAGCAGATCGCGGATGGAGACGTTGACCCCGTGACTCTGGTGGAGGAGAAACAAGCGGCCTACGAGGAAATCGCTGAGAATGTCGAATCCTCATTTCCCAGCGTTTATCCGCTCTTCTCTGGTGAAGATCAGGGAAGTCGGCTGGGGGTTGCCACCCTTGCGCTTTTCGCGGCGATCTTCGCAGGTGGGCTGATCCTTGCGGGTTCTGTGGCGCTGATCGTGCTGAAGATCGCCTTCCTGCTCCTGTTCCTACTCGCGCCCATCTTCCTGCTCATCGGTATCCATCCGGGCTATGGCCGTATGGTCCTGCTGCGGTGGGTGGAACTGATGGTCGGCTTCCTGCTCAAGCAGATCTTCATCGTGCTCCTGATCTCCCTACTCGTGATGTGCTACGGGATGGTCATGTCGAGCACGCTCGGATGGGGCTTGCAGATGATCCTGCTGGCCCTGTTCACCGTCGCCCTCTTCGTCTACCGCAAGCCCTTCGCCTACCTCTTCACGTCGGTCAACGCCAACACCTTCACTTCGCGCATTGCCAACGATGTCGCGCAGAGCCAGGCCCTCAGCAAGAGCGCTGTGGTCCTTCCCCCGATGGCCAACCTCAAGGCTCAGGCGTGGGGGCTGCGGAGGGCTCCGCAGATTGCCGCGGCCGCCTCCGGGGTACCAGCTGGTGGCGGAACACCTGGTGCGCAGAACGGTGCCGTGGATGCGGTAACCGGGAACGGGGAGGAAGTCTCCGGCGAAGGCGCTCCTGTTCGAGGCGATGGTGTTCGAGCACGCGGAGCCGCGGGCTACGGACGTGTACGTGGTGAACGAACGGCTCCTCCGCTCAACGTGCACCGGTCCGGCTCCACCTCCTCTGGTGGTGGCCAGCGTCCGGAGAACACCGGACGGAGCAGTGAACAGGCACCGAGCCTGAGCGGTGGCGGTTCGATCCCACCCCGGCCTAGCGGTGGCTACACCGGCACTGGAGACAGTGGTTGGTCCTCCGTGTTCGGCACGGATTCCGGTGGTCGGGGCTCCGCTGACCGTCGTGACAATGGTGGTGGCGGGGGTGGTGGATCCCTGTTCGGCGGCGGTGCCCCCTCCCCAGGCGGGCGTGCCGCGAGTGCCGAGCGGCCGGAACCCAGCACGGGACGGGGCATCTTCAACGGTCGGGAGGAGACCCCGGCGAAGGGCAGCTTCGGAAGCCGAGGCTCCCGCTGGGGGACACCCAGGGAGCGACGGGAACGTCCAGCACCGCAACGTCCCGCAGAACCGGCCCCTTCGGGCGGAGGCCGAGGCGAGGGGGACGGCGGGTGGCTGACCGGATCGAGCAAGCGCAAGAACGACGCGCCCATCACCCCGTTCTGGGGAGAGAGCAGCTCTTCCACCACCAGGGACCGCAAACGCGACGTCCCCTTCTGGCTGAACGACGACTGACGTACGAAGGCCCCGAACGATGCCCAACTCTCTGTCCGAACGCGCCCAGCGGCTGGTCTTCATCGGCCTGATCGTGGCTCTGGTCGCATTCGGTCTCTATTTCACCCTCGGCGGCTTCGGTGGGGGTGACGATGCTCCTGAGGAGCCCTCCGCCGCTCCCGAGGAGGCACGGTCGGGTGACAACGGGGCAGGTGAGCCCTCGTCGCTCGATGACCTGTCCACGGTCGAGCCGAGCCCGATCACCACGACGGATGAAGACGACGTCGACGTCCTCACGTGGTTCCCGTTCGAGGAGGCCGAGCTTCGCGAGGCCGGAGCCACGGCGAGGGCGTTCGCCGAGGCCTACGGAACCATCGACTACTCACAGTCCCCCGAGGCGTATTTCGGTGCCATGGAGGAGCTGGCCACCGACGAGTACGCCGAGATTCTGGCGGACACCAGCAGGGTCGGTGCGTTCTGGGAGGAGATGTCGGAGGCCGAGGCCGTGGCCGAGGGCCATGCCGAGGTCGACCGGGTCCGCACCTTCGGGGAGGACTCCATCACTTTCGTGCTGACGGCGCAGTCCATCACCGAGACCGGAGACGCGCAGTTCGACGAGAACCTCGGTGAGTTCGCCGTGACCGTCGTTCGGGAAGGCGGCACGTGGCTGGTGTTCGACTTCCAACCTGCCGACGTAGGACAGTTCGGGGAGGAGTAACCCTTGTTCCCCCGTTTCACCCCCACCTCCACAACCACCTCCGACTCAGGCGCCACGGGCATGTGGGTCGGCATGGCGGCCGCGATCATGGTCGCGCTCATGATCTTCCTGACCATGTTCATGGTTCCGCTGATCACCAACTCGACGCAGCAGATCGGAAGCTACCTGGCGAACGGACTCGCCTGCGGGCCCAACGCCGACGCCGAACAGCCCGGAGCCAGCGGCTATGCCATGGACTCCATTCCGGAGAACTACCTGGAGCTGTACATGGAGGCCGGGGAGGATCGGGGCATTCCCTGGAACATCCTCGCCGGCGTCGGCCAGGTCGAGTCCCACCACGGCCGGTGGGACGGGCCGGGCATCACCGAGGGGCACAACGACTGGGGAGCGGCTGGCCCCATGCAGTTCGGTGCTCTGGACGGGTCAGCTGCGGGTAACAGCTGGGGTGGCGAGCCGATTCAACCGGTCGACGACCGGCCGGGCGAGGGCTACGGCCTTGACGGCAACGGCGACGGCATCGTCAATGTCTACGATCCGGGGGACGCGATCCCGGCGGCAGCGGACTACCTGATCGCGCACGGTTTGCAGGACGACGTCCGGCAGGCGATCTTCGGTTACAACCATGCCTGGTGGTACGTGGACGACGTCATGGAGTGGGCCGGGCGCTACGCCGATGGTGACTTCAACACGTCGAACTCCATTCGCACAGCGGTGCTCTGTGAGCTGGATGCCGAGGGGCTGCCGATCGGGCGGGCGCCGGACGAGATCACGCAGGCAGTGATCGACTGGGCCCTGGATCAGCGGGGCAAGCCCTATATCTGGGGCGGAACGGGGCCGGTCGGTTATGACTGCTCCGGGCTCTTGATGAAGGCTTACGAGAGTGCCGGAATCACGATCCCTCGTGTCTCACAGGACCAGTGGCGCTTCGGCCCGAGGATTCCCGCAGGAGAGGAACAACCGGGCGACCTGGTCTTCTTTGATGTGGAAACCCGTGGTCAGCCCAGCCCGGGGCACGTGGGAATGGTGATCGGCGACGGATTGATGGTGGAGGCCTGGTGCACCAACTGTGGCCCCATCGCGGTGCGCGAGTACGATGACCCCAACCGCTCGGAGATCTTGGGGTTCACGCGTCCGTCGCAACACCCTGACGTGCTCGCTCAGTTGGAGGCAGCTGATAACCGTGGCTGAGACGAAGGAGCCCGTTCGTAAGAAGGGCCTGCATGGCTGGCGGGCCGCTGTTGCTGTCTTCGGCTGTGGGACTCTGGCTGCCTTCGGGGTTTTCGGGATAATTCTCGCAGCGGTTAGTGCGCTGTTTGATGTGGCGTCATCCGGTGTAGACGCATCCACTGACACCGCTGGCACTGGAACAGCCGAACAAATCGGCGAGGCTCGATCGTCCCTCGGGGTGGGGGAGATGAATGTCTGCGATGACAACATCGAGTACCTGACGACGATCAACATCACCCGACAAGACAGCGGGGAAGACTACGTCGATACGGATGAGGGCGGCGATCCAGAAATCGATGGTGCTGTCCGGGTTGTGCGTGACGAGTGCCTGTGGACGATTATTCCTTCCGGGGGTTCCACGCCGTGGGACTTCGAGTTCAGATACGAAGCGATTATCGATGCTGATGACGGTGAATCCACCGAGAACCTGGCCATAGCTAGGTTCGATGAGATGCGCTCAAGTATCGCCGATGGTGTGAGTGAGGTTGAGAACGAAGGCGAGGCGGACCTAGGTGATGCGTCCTATTCCGTCTACGGGACTGGGGATGAAGGACAGTCGGTATATTTGGTTTTGCTCAGGACTCGAAGTGCCGTCTACCAGATCCAGTTTGAGGACCGACGTGAAGGCGTTGCCGAGGCGGTCTCTGAGAATGCCTTCCGAAACGAGGCGAGAAAGATAACCGGGTTTCTCGGCCACGGATTTGAGTACTGGATCCCGGAGTGAGGCGCTCTCGGCTTGGGGTCAGGCGACACCGGCCATGAAGTGGTGGCGGCACAGCGTCGTGTACGACTCGTTGCCGCCGATGTGCACCTGCTCGCCCTCGTAGACCATCACGCCGTCCACGACCCGCGCGTTGTGCGTCGCGCGTCCACCGCACCAGCAGCGCGCGGACACCGGCAGCACCTCTATCTTGTCGGCGAGCTCGACCAGGCGCTTCGACCCCGGGAACAGCTGTCCCTGGAAGTCGGTGAGGATCCCGTAGCAGTACACGTCGATGCGCATTCCGTCGACCACTCCGGCGAGCTGGCCGACCTGCTTGAACGACAGGAACTGCGCCTCGTCGCAGATCACGTACGGGGCCTTGCGTTCGGCGATGTCGTCGTACAGGTCCAGGTCGTCACTGACCTCGATAGCGGGTGACGTCAGACCCAGGCGCGACGAGATGATGCCCGCTCCGGCGCGGTCCTGCTTCGTGTACAGCACGCCCTCGCCACCGCGTGAGTGGTGCTCCTGGAGAGCCATCGTGCTCTTACCCGAGTTCATCGACCCGGTGAAGTACTTCAGCTCCGGCATGCATCTTCCTCGGTCGCGGGCGCTGTCCGGCGGCTCGGGCTCCCTCGCCGTGGCCAGGTGCGAAGATACCAGCGGGTCACCGTCCCTCGGGAATCGCCGTTCTCCTCCCGGCCCCTGGGACATCCCCGAGGTTTTGCCGGTTCGTGCCCGGGGGGCGGCGTGTGACCGCGTCACGTCCGGTCCTCGACGCTGGGAAGCGACCCTCACCCGAAAACGAGGGTGTGGGATGTCGCACCCGGACACGAGGCCCCGACCCTGCTTTGAGGGGACCACGCTCGTGGGCTGCGTTCACTTTCGGTAGGACGGGAAGTGAACCAAAGGGCGGTCCGACTCCTTCGATATATTTGGTCGCTGGTTGCCCGAATGGGGGTGAAATTTGCAGAGGGGGCGTGACGTTGCGGCGTGATCAGGTCACACGCGTGGTGGAGAGCCGATGGTTCTCCAACCTGATGCTTCTGCTGATCCTCGTGAACGCCGCCGTTTTGGGGTTGGCCACTTACGGAGGTTCCGCTCTTCCGTATCTCCTCGTGGTGGAACGCGTCTTCATCGGGGTCTTCATCATCGAGCTGGCGCTCAAGATCCACGCTTGGCGGGGCCAGTACTTCCGCAGTGCGTGGAACTGGTTCGACTTCCTCGTCGTGGTGGTCTCCGTGATCCCCGCGACCGGCCCCTTCTCCGTGCTCCGGGTGCTGCGCGTGCTGCGGATCCTGCGGATCATCAGCGTGGTGCCCCAGATGCGGATGATCATCACGGCCCTCTTCCGCTCGGCCCCCGGGATGGGGACCGTCATCGGCCTGCTCCTGGTGATCATCTACTCCGCGGCGGTTCTCGGGCACCAGCTGTTCGGCGCGAACGTGCCGGAGTACTTCGGTGACCTCGGGACGACGCTGTACACCCTGTTCCTGGTCATGACCACGGAGAACTGGCCGGACGTCGCCGACGCCGTCATCGACCACCACCCGATGGGCTGGATGTTCTTCGTCGTCTACATCGTGCTCACGACCTTCATCATCCTCAACCTCGTGATCGGCGTGATCGTCACGTCGATGGAGCAGGAGGTCGACAAGGCCATGTGGGCGGAGGACCAGGAGTTGGAAGAGGTCCAGCACAAGGCGGTGATGGATCGACTCGCCGAGCTGAGTCAGCAGGTCGAGCGGCTTGAGCGGTTGGTGCGCGAGCGTGAGGGGCGACCAGTGGTACCGCCCGCGAGCGAGAACTGACGGCTGTGGCTCTTGAACACCCGGAGACCCGAGGGGAGGGGTTTCCGGGTGTTCAACGTGGGGCGATCAGAGCTGGGCGGCCCTGAGGAAGGTCGCCCACTCGGCCGTGGGGAAGGGGAGGTGCCTGGCGTCGGGGTGCTTCGAATCGCGGATGGCGGCCCCGGTGGGAAGGTCACCAACCTCGACGCAGTTGACCCCCTGTCCGCTGTAGCTGCTCTTTCGGAAGTTCGTGGGGGTGTGGGCGACCTCGACACAGTTGATGTCGTGTGCGCTGTAGCTGCTCTTGTAGAAGTTCAGCACGGCTGGTCTCAAGGGGTGCTCTCCAAGGTGCTTATCTGCTCGGTGATGTACTCAGCGGTCTCGGCGGCGCTGATGGCCGATGCCTGGACATCCCCAAAGGTGGCGGCGTACAGCTCTACATCATCGGGTTCTTCGAGATACAGAGCGTCGCTCAGAGTCTCTACACACACGATGGAGGAGTCCAGGAGGTTGGGGAAGTCCAGGATCGTGAACGGGGCGGTGAGCCCGGAGTGCGCGCCCTTGCTGAGGGGGAGCATCTGTATGTCAATGTGCGGCATTTGCGCCATGTGCAGCAGGTGCCTGAGCTGGGCAGCCAGCACCTCGCGTCCACTTATGAGTCGCTGGAAGGCGGACTCGTCGATGACAGCCCGCAGGTGTACGGGATTGAACCGAGTGAGGATTCCTCGGCGACCCATCCGTGCTTCGGCACGTCGTTCGATCTCCTGCGGGTTTGTGTAACGCCCACCCCTGAAGATGGCTTCAGCGTAGGCAGGAGTTTGAAGCAGACCCGGGATGACCTGAGACTCGTACGTTCGTAGAGTCGACGCCTCCGTCTCGAAGTCCGGCAGGGACTCGTTCTTGAAGGCGTCCTTGTACCTGGACCACCAGCCGCGCACGCGAGCGTCCTTGGCGAGGGCCTGCATGCAGTCGCGCCTCTCGGGGTCGTCGATCCCATACAGGTCCATTAGTTTGTCGAGATCTTCTGGTTTGATCCGCTTTGATTCGGTTGTTTCCATCTTTGTGACTTTGGGATGGCTCCAACCAAGCTCCTTTGCGACTTTTGCTGCGGTATATCCGGCGGCTTGTCGTGAATGTCGGAGTTCAGTGGAAAGTCGGCGGAGGCGTAGTGAGGGGCTTCGGGGCTCCCCGGTGGCACCTACAGCCTGGTGGTCGACCGGCACCGCGACGGTCTGCACCTGGTCTGCAGGGACAGCGGGACCGGCGGCCGCACCGCACCGCCCGCTCCCGCCGCCAACCCGGCCGGGCTCGATCTCAGCGCCGAGTCCGGCCGGGGCCTCGCCCTGGTGGACGCGTTCGCGACCGACTGGGGCAGTGACGCCCGCGGCCGGACCCGGCACGTCTGGTGTTACCTCGCCTTCGACCTCGAAGACAGCCTGTGGGGCACCACCCCCGCGGCCTGACTCCCCCGTGGGGCCGGGCACGTCTGCCCCCACGCCCGGCCCGACCCCACATCCCCCGCGTGCACGACGACCCACCCCAACGACCACAGGCAGGATTCGATGACCAGGAACAGTACTCCCGTCCCCTTCGCCCGCTCCGGCGGCGCCCCGACCGCACACGCCTCCGCGACCCCAGCCGAGCCCCCGCGCCCCGGGCCGTCTCGGACCGACCGGACACACGGCCCGGAGTGCGCGCGCTGCGACCACCCGACCTGCCGGGGGATCCGGGCGCGGTCGCTTCCCCTGCTCGGCGGGCGCCGCACCGAGTACTCCCACGAGCACGCCAGGGCGGCGGCCGTCCAGGCCGGGTACCCGCACCTGGTGATCTGGTTCGGTGAGTCGAATCAGACCTACTGGGTGATGACCCCGGACGGACTCCTGGAGGCCGGGGACATCGACGAGCTGCTGCTCGTGCTCTGGCCTCACACACACCAGGAGGAGGGCCCGACTCCGCCACCGCCGCCCCAGGCCGGGAACCCGGACCCGACCGGGGAGGCGACGGCCCCGGCTCCCCCCGACCGGCCGGTGGTCCCGCGCCCCCGCCGGGAGTCGTACTCCCACCTCCGCGCAACCGGCGCGGGAGGAAACCCGATACCCACGGGGACCCAGCGGTCCACCCGCGTGGCGATGACCGATCGGCGGTCGGACACCCGCCCCGCCCGAAGGCGGCTCCTGACGCGCTCGGGTCGCACGTGACCCGTGAGCACCGTCCCGTCCCACCTGATCACGCTGCTGACCTGCCCCCTTACGCCGCGTTTATCTCGAAGGGGTAACAAGAGGCCTGACCCTATGGAGTGAGTGAGCGATGTTCGACGACGTGATCGATTGGTTCAAGGGCCTCTTCGGAGGGGCCGCCGAGGAGGCGGCGCAGGGGGTTTCCGACACCGTGGCCGAGGCTGGCAACGGGCTGGACACCGCTCAGGAGACGGCGCAGTCCCTCGGTGAGGATGGGATGGGCGCCGCCACCGAGAGCGCCCAGGCCTACGGTGAGGAGGCCTTCGGCGGAGCGGCCGAGACCGTGCAGGGCTTCCAGGAGCAGGCCGACACCGTCGGCGGGATCGTCGAGGACCCGGGCGGCGCGGCCACGGACGCGGCCGCGGACCACTTCTTCGGCGACAACCGCTGACGCCTCAGCCGCATACGGCGATCCGCGTGGGGAGGCCCGGAACCCTTGGTCTCCCCACCCGTCCCGTTGCGCCTCGCGTCGGGCGCGGCGCACACGACGGTGCGCCGCGCGAGGGGGCTGCCGGTGATCAGATCCGTCAACCGACGTTCCCGGGCCTTCCCGCTCACCGATGAACCCAGTGCCGAAGAAGTTCACCTGACCGCCGCAACACCGCTTCGCGGAAGCCTCCTCCGTCGGAGACGGCGCCGGCGGAGCCGTGGTCCCCGACCCTCCGTCCGGTGCCCTCACGGGGGTGGATGCCGTTTCACGCGGATGATGGCGTGCCGGACCTTCCGGAAGGAGGCGCACTCCGGTTCGCGCCCGCGGTGTTCGGTGCCCCGTCCGCCGGTGGTGCCTGCGGGCGGCGGGCCGGGGCGGGGCGCGTCGGTCAGCCGGACGGGGTCCAGTAGGCGACCAGTCGGCCGACACCGTGTTCCACGTCGTGCCAGGGGCCCTCGAAGGTGAGGAGCGCGACCGAGCTGGCGGGGAAGCCGGAGAGGTTCAGGCGCGTGAGCAGGTCGCCGTCCGCCTCGCCGGTCAGGGCGTCGGCGAGCCAGTGCAGACCGGGGTTGTGTCCGACGATCAGGAGGTCGTCCACGTCGTCGTCGGTCTCGTGGAGCAGGGCGACCAGGTCGCCCGGGGCGGCCTCGTAGAGGCGTTCGTCGAAGACGGTTCTGGAGGGCGCGGACAGTTCGCGTTCGGCGAGTCCCCAGGTCTCACGGCAGCGGACCGCGGTCGAGCTCAGCACCAGGTCGAAGTCGAGCCCGCTCCGCGCCAGCCAGCGGCCCGCGGCGGGGGCCTGTTCGCGCCCGCGCTCGGACAGCTGACGTTCGTGGTCGACGTCGTGGGACCAGTTGGCCGTGGAGTGGCGTAGGAGCGCGACGCGGCGTGTCTTCTCACCCATGGTGGTGATCGTCGCACAGAGTGACCACGCGCGCGGGAGAACGCCGAAAACCGGTCAGGACGCCGCGCGGGGGAGGGTTCAGCCGGTGACGGACTCGACGAGGCGGTCGCGTTCACCGGGCCTCTCCCGCCGCAGGTCCGGGGCCAGGCCGACGAGGCCGGTGGGGGCACCGTCCGGTTCCGAGACCACGCTGACGACGGCTCCGTCGTTCAACCGGACACGCAACTCGTCCGGGGTGCCCGGACCCCGGTCCATCAGGACCCCCCCATCGGTCTCCCGGCACCGCACGCCGGGAAAGTCGCAGCCGGTGCGGACGCCCTCGCCGCGGGGGTCGAGCACGTCCGAGTCGCCCCACGACAGCACGTGGACCGCAGCGCCGTCCTCGTGCCGGTAGGTGATCCGCAGTCCGCCGTTGATCTCGTGGACGTCCTCCGGTGTCCAGTCGGGGTGGTCGAGGACGCCGATCGTGTGCTCGAATCCGGTGACCTGCTCCCGTGATCGCTCGGCGCCCGCCCACGAGCGCATGAGATCCGACAGCAGCGGGAGTGACACCAGGGCTGCGGCGACCACCGCCACGGCGGCCAGCAGGCCGGGCGGGCTCGGGGGC
>NZ_ANBC01000238.1 GCF_000341125.1 Nocardiopsis lucentensis DSM 44048
GCGGCGGTGGTGATCGCCCCGCTGAGGAAGGCGATGTTGACGGTGAGGCCGCCCGGTAACGGGGCGGCCGCCGGGGCCAGGTACGCCACGACCACCGGTACGGCCATGGCGGTGGCGGTCACCAGCGCCGCGATCGCGGTGGGATGTCGGATACCCGACCCCTCCAGCCAGCGCGCCGCCAGCCACATCATCAGCAGGATGGACCCGACGATCACCGGGGCGAGGAGGAGGACCCACTGGATCGCGCCGCTCAGCGCCAGCGCACGGGCGGCCGTCCAGATCCCGACCGGGAACAGCGCCATCAGCGGGGATCCGACCAGGCACAGAACGAGGAGCGCGCCGACCTTGGACCCTCTCGGCCGGCGTGTGGGCGATCGTGTCATCACGAAATCCATCACAACCCGGACCACCCTCCTGCCGGGGAGGACACGTTACGCCTGTTCAGGCTTGGGCGCCAGATGTACGAGGGGGGATCCGGGCTTGACGTAGGGCCCCGAGGGTCGGGATCCGGTCAACGGCGGGTGTCGCGGGGGATTTCACCGAAACGTTCCTCAGGCACCGTCAGGAGGGGCGAACTGTTCCCCTCCTGACCCTTCCGCTGGGGACCCCGCCGCCGAGGGGCGTCGATCGAGGCCGTTCCGGCCAGCTCCGGCCGAACGCCCGGAGCGTCCTGGTCCAGGACTCGTTTCTTGGAACGGTCACCCGAGGGGTGTCGCCTGGGCGCCGGCGGGGTTCTCATGGCCAGGACCGCGCCGCAGGCGTCCGTCGAGGGCGGTGGGGGTGACGGGTGGGCGAGTCGAGCCGCGAGCGGGGAACGAGCGTCAGGCGAGGACGAGGATGAAGAACCCCCGCCTCTCCGAGCGCCCGAACGCGGTCCGAAGTGAAGCGGCAGGACCCGAAAACACCGCCTAGGAGCCCAGCTCACGCCGGTACTGGCGACGGAAGGCGTTGAACCACGCCCAGTCGGGGTCCAGTTCGCTGCGGAGCTTGACCTTCCCCTCGGGCCAGTCGACCAGCTGGGCCTCGAACTCGGGCAGGACCCCCGACTCCGGGTCCAGGTAGTAGTGGTAGTGGCGCTCGCCGCGCTCGGTCTTCTGGGCGAACAGGGCTCCGTTGTCCCGCAGCACGCCTTCCAAGCGCGCCTCCAGGTCGCCCAGGGCGGCCTCTGAGGCCTCGATCGGACGCTTCTCGGAGTCCATGGTGGCGAACGGCACGACCACCTGCACGTAGAGGGAGAGCGCGGGGAAGTCGCGCCGGGTGAGCGGGTGGCGGATCAGGATGCGCACCGCCCCGAACAGCGGGTGCGTGCCCTCCAGGGTCACCCAGCCCTCGGACCCGCCCAGCAGGTCGGCCATCTGCCGCGCGACGGAGGGCATCGACGTGGGCGGCAGCGGGTCGAGCGGCGGTTCGTCCAGGGAGTCGACCTCGCCGATCCACCGCACCATGTCGTCCTCGCCCAGCGCCAGGAGGGTGACCTGCTCGGCCACACCCTCGCGCACCTCCTCGGGCAGGAACATGTTGTCGGGGTGGTAGACGCCGACCTCGATCTTGCCGGTGGCCTGGTTCACACGCAGGGACACCGACACGTGCGACAGGTCGAGCTCGTGCCCGTCCACGGTCAGCACCGACGACAGGCGTTCGTGGTCGGCCGGGCGGACCGGATGGAACCCCCACTGCTCGTCGTCGGGGGCCGACCGGGCCCAGCGCTCGGACATGACACGGGCGTCGTCGGAGGGGCCGGGTCGGAGCGTCATGGCGTAGGTGGGGCCGCCGGTCAGTTTGGACGGGTCGTCCAGCGCGGCGAGTTGCTCCAGGAGCGCGCTCGGGTCCACGTCCGGGGACAGGTCCAGGTCCTCGATGTCGCCGCCCTTCTGCTCCGGCGGGCGTCCCACCTCCCAGTCGAGGTCGGGATGGATGCCCTTGACCAGGGAGGTGACGCGGTCGGAGACCTCGGCTGGAGCCGGCTGGGCGGACTCCACGGCGTTGGCCAGGGCGTCACGCACCTCGGGCCAGGCGTCCCAGAAGGCGGTGACGGCGGTGGTGGAGTCGGCGGAGCGGCGACGACGGAACAGAGCCATACGACGATTTTCGCAGAAGCCCGCGACCACCCTCGCCGGGTACCGCGGGGGCGGGCGGCGCCCGGCGAGGGGCGGTCCCGGTCGGGCGCGCGCGGGTGCGGCCCGGGGTGACGTATTCGCGTGGCCGTGACCCCCGCGCGCCGCATACGCTGGACGACACTATGACTTTGCGTGTACTGGCAGCCATGTCCGGCGGAGTCGACTCCGCGGTCGCC
>NZ_ANBC01000239.1 GCF_000341125.1 Nocardiopsis lucentensis DSM 44048
TTCACCTGGCGCTTTCCAAGAACCCGCAGTCCTACCGCACGGGGGCGCGGGGCTGCTGCACGGTGGAGGACTCCCACGACGCCCGGCGCGCCGCCGACGTCATCGGCATCCCCTTCTACGTGTGGGACATGTCCGAGGAGTTCGACCGCGAGGTGGTCCAGGACTTCGTCGCCGAGTACGAGGCGGGCAACACGCCCAACCCGTGCCTGCGGTGCAACGAGAAGATCAAGTTCGAGGCCGTGCTGGACCGGGCGGTCGCCCTGGGCTTCGACGCCGTGGCCACCGGGCACCACGTGCGCAAGATCGACGGCCGCCTCGTCCGCAGCGTCGACGAGCGCAAGGACCAGTCCTACGTCCTGGGTGTGCTCACCGCCGAGCAGCTCGACCACGCCATGTTCCCGCTGGGCGACTGCACCAAGGACGAGGTGCGGGCCGAGGCCGAGCGCCGGGGCCTGTCGGTGGCGGACAAGCCCGACAGCCACGACATCTGCTTCATCGCCGACGGTGACACGGCCGGGTTCCTCAACCGGAGGATCGGGGCCAAGCCGGGGCCGATCCAGGACGAGGACGGCAACGTGGTCGGCACCCACGACGGGTCGCACACCTTCACCGTGGGCCAGCGCAAGGGTCTGGGGCTCGGCGGGGCCGCCCACCCGCGTTACGTGCTGTCGATCGAGCCGGTGAACAACACGGTCACCGTGGGGCCGCGCGCCTCCCTCAGGGTCGACCAAATCACCGGGACGCGGCCGGTGTGGAGCGGATCCGCGCCGCTGACCGAGCCGACCGACTGCCAGGTGCAGCTGCGCGCCCACGGGGAGGTGTACCCGGCCAGCGTCGTGCAGCGCGACGGCGAGGACGGGCCCGAACTGCGGGTGCGGCTGACCGAGCCCGCCACGGGCGTGGCGTCGGGGGAGGCGGTGGTGGTCTACGACGGTGACACCGTGCTGGGGTCGGCGACGATCTCGGCGACCGCGAGGACGGAGAGGGCCGGGGCCGCGGGAGCGGCCGGATAGGCGGTGTCCTCTCGGGCCTCCGCTCCGGCTCTGCACTGCCTATGGCCTGACCTGGACTGTCGGGAGGAACACTCTCGTCGGGGACCGTGCACCCCTTGCCGAAGTTAGGTAAGGCATAGCATAGTTGCGGGCGAGATGAGGGGGCCTGGTCCATGCCTGAGTTCGGTTTCCTGGAGGGACAACCCTTCTGGATCGTCTACTTCACGCTGCTCGGTGTGATCCTGCTTCGTGTCCAGGCCACCTACTGGATCGGCCGGGGGCTGGGCGAGGGCGTCTCGCGGAGCCGGACGGGCAGGCGGCTCGGCCCGCGCCTGGAGACCGCGCGTGAGCGCATCGACCGATACGGCGCCCCCGTCGTCACCCTGAGCTTCCTCACCGTCGGGGTGCAGACCGCCGTCAACCTGGCGGCGGGCGCGATGCGGATGCGCTTCGGGCGCTACCTCGTCGCGATGTCTCTCGGGTCGCTGATCTGGGCGGGCCTGTGGTCGGTGGTGTTCTCCGGTGTGGTCGGCACCTGGTGGGCGCTGTTCCTGAACTCGCCGTGGGTGGCGGTCGGGGTGACGGCGCTGGCGGCCGTGGTCGTCGGGGCGCTCGTGCTGCGGGGGCGGCGCCGGGACCGGACACGGTCCGGGACGAGCGACCGGGCGGGCGCCGTCGCGGTCGAGTCCTCGGCCGAATCTTCCACCGACGCGGCCACGTCCCCGGCCGAGGCTCCGGAGGCCTCGCGGGATGCCGGCCAGACGGTTGTCCACAGGTCGTCGCGGACCGGTGGCGCCGGGTAGGGACCAGCGTCTACGCTCGATTTCGGGGGTGCTGCGGACTCCCGGTCAGGACACCTGAATCCCCCGAATCCGAGTATCCCCCGGAACGTCCAGGTCCGGCCAGAGCCGCCCCCACGCCTGTGGACACGACCGCGCCCGCGGTCACGCGCCTTCCACCCTCCGTTGCCCTAACCTTGGGCAACGTGAGCGAACAGCACCCCTACCCCTGGCCCGACGCCTCCGCGACCGGTGTCGGCTCCTGGCCGGGCGAGGACCCCGACGAGGCCGTGCGCACCATCCTCGGCGAACTCCCCGACCTCCCCCACCTTCCCGAACTCCCCGCGCGCGGCGTCGGCGCCGACATGATCGGCCGCACCGGCGGGCTCCTCGTCGACTTCCCCCTCGAGGTCCAGCCCAGCGGGTGGCGGGTCGCCGACAGCCCCGGTCGCGACATCGCCCGCGCCACCAGTCTCATGTCCTACGACCTGGACGCCCTCACCGAGCACGCGCACGGCTTCGCGGGCACGCTCAAGATCCAGGTCGCAGGGCCCTGGACCCTTGCCGCCTCGGTCGAACTCCGTTCCGGCCAGCGCCTGGTCTCCGACCCCGGCGCCCATCGCGACCTGGCCGAATCCCACCTCGAGGGCGTCCTCTCCCATATCGCCGACGTCCGTAAGCGCGTACCCGGCGCGCGCCTCCTCGTGCAGGTCGACGAACCCTCCCTGCCCGCGGTCCTCCTCGGCTCCCTGCCCACCGCCAGCGGGTACGGCCGCCTGCC
>NZ_ANBC01000240.1:0-5457 GCF_000341125.1 Nocardiopsis lucentensis DSM 44048
CCTGCGCGTCCTCTTCGCCGCCATCGACGACGCCGGGGCCGTCCCCGTCGCCCACTGCTGCGCCGCGGGGGTCCCCATCGACCTCATGCGCCGCAGCGGCGCCCGGGCCCTCAGCCTCAACGCCCTGCTGCTCAACCGCGACCACGACGAGATGCTCGGCACCGCCGTCGAGGCCGGTGTCGGTCTGCTGCTCGGTGTCGTGCCCTCGCTCGACGGCACGTCCGCCGACGCCCACCCGTCGCCCGCCACCGCCCGGGGGCCGCTTCGCGCAGGAGCGGGACACCCTCGACGGACGCCTTCGGCGCGGTCCCCCCGACTGTCCGACCCGGCCGCTACCGTCGATCCCGTACGCGAGCTTTGGAACCGGTTGGGAATCACCCCTGACCTGCTCTCCCGCGCGGTGGTCACCACCCCCACGTGCGGTCTTGCGGGTGCCTCGCCCGGGCACGCGCGCGCCGCCCTCACCGCGGCACGCGCGGGGGCCCGGGTCCTGCGGGACGAGCCCCGCGGGTAGACCAGCCCTGGGGCCGCGACCGCAGCAGGCGAGCATGAGAGCAGCAGAAAGGCAGGACGTGAGCGCGCACGACGACACCACCCACATCCCCGACGAGGTCCGCGCCCGTCACGAGGAGCTGTGTCAGGACCTGGACGACTACAGCTACCGCTACTACCTCGGCAAACCGATCATCTCCGACGCCGAGTACGACACCCTCATGGAGGAGCTGCTCGACATCGAGCGGCGCTTCCCCATCCTCGTCACCCAGGATTCGCCCAGCCAGAAGGTCGGCGCGCCGATCAGCGTCGATTTCACCGAGGTCGAGCACCTCGTCCGCATGGAGAGCCTGGGCAACGCCTTCGACGTCGAGGAGCTCAACGCCTGGGCCGATCGGGCCAGCGCCGAGGTCCCGGTGGGTTCCTACCTGTGCGAGCTGAAGATCGACGGCCTCGCCGTGGACCTCGTCTACGAGAAGGGCCGCCTCGTGCGCGCGGCCACCCGCGGCGACGGCCGTGTCGGTGAGGACATCACCCTCAACATCCGCACCATCGACGTCGTGCCCGAACGCCTCGACGAGTCCGTCCGCCCCGCACCCGAGCTTCTGGAGGTGCGCGGCGAGGTCTTCCTGCCCGTCGAGGACTTCGAGAAGCTCAACAAGCGCATCACCGACGCGGGTGAGCACCCCTTCGCCAACCCGCGCAACGCCGCGGCGGGCTCGCTGCGGCAGAAGGACCCCCGGGTCACCGCCACCCGCCCGCTGTCGATGATCGTGCACGGGGTCGGTGCGTACACCCCGGCGGGGGGTGAGGACTCCTCCGAGGGCATCGCGCTCACCAGCCAGTCCCAGGCCTACACCCGCCTCGGTGAGTGGGGGCTGCCGCTCAGCGACCGCTACGAGGTCGTCGACTCCATGGAAGCGGTCCGCGCCTACGTCTCCCGCTACGAGCGCGACCGCCACGTGCCCGCGTACGAGATCGACGGCATCGTCATCAAGGTCGACGACTTCTCCCTCCAGCGCCGCCTGGGCTCCACCAGCCGCGCCCCCCGCTGGGCGATCGCCTACAAGTACCCGCCCGAGGAGGTGACCACCAAGCTCGTCGACATCAAGGTCGGCGTGGGCCGCACCGGCCGGGTCACCCCCTACGGCGTCATGGAGCCGGTGCTCGTGGCCGGGTCCGAGGTCGAGTTCGCCACCCTGCACAACGCCCAGGAGGTCGCCCGCAAGGGAGTGCTCATCGGCGACACCGTGGTCCTGCGCAAGGCGGGCGACGTCATCCCCGAGATCGTCGGCCCGGTCACCGAGCTGCGCGACGGCAGCGAGCACGAGTTCGTCATGCCGGAGAACTGCCCCGAGTGCGGAACCGAGCTCGGCCAGCAGAAGGAGGGCGACGTCGACCTGCGCTGCCCCAACGCCCGCTCCTGCCCGGGCCAGCTGCGCGAACGGGTCTCCTTCATCGCCGGACGCAAGGCCCTGGACATCGAGGCGCTCGGTTATGTCGCCGCCACCGCCCTGACCCAGCCGCTCGAGCCCGCCCAGGCGCCGCTGCGAGACGAGGGCGACCTGTTCGACCTCACCGTCGACCAGCTGCTGCCCATCCGCACCCACGTCCTCGACCCCGACACCACCGAGCCCAAGACCGACCCCAAGACCGGCGAGCCCAAGGTGGTCTCCTTCTTCGCCAACAAGGAGGGGGAGCCGAAGAAGACCGTCGAGAAGCTCTTCGAGCAGCTGGAGGAGGCCAAGCAGAAGCCGCTCTGGCGGGTCCTGGTGGCCCTCTCGATCCGACACGTGGGCCCACGCGCGGCCGAGGACCTGGCCCGCCACTTCCGCTCCCTGGACGCCATCCGCGAGGCGAGCGAGGAGGAGCTGGCCTCCGTCGACGGCATCGGCCCCACCATCGCGAAGTCCATCCGCGAGTGGTTCGAGGTCGACTGGCACGCCGAGATCGTCCGCAAGTGGCGCGCGGCCGGTGTTCGCATGGAGGACGAGAAGTCCGACGAGTACGAGACGGACGTGCTCAAGGACATCACCGTCGTGGTGACCGGCGGACTGGAGGGCTTCACCCGCGACAGCGCCAAGGAGGCGATCGCCGAGCGCGGGGGGCGCGCGACGTCGTCGGTGTCGAAGAAGACCAGCTTCGTGGTGGCGGGGGAGAGTCCCGGATCCAAGTACGACAAGGCGGTCAAGCTCGGTGTGCCGATCCTCGACGAACAGGGTTTCCGGGTCCTGCTCGAATCGGGTCCGGACGCGGCCGCCGACGCGCGGATCAACCCGCCCGCCGACGAGGACGGTGGCACGGAGTCCGCGTAGGAGCGCGGCCGCGGGCTGGAGGTAGGCGACGGCGTCGGGTTCGAGGGGATGCGCTGGGTGACCGTCGGCCCGCCGTCGCGGCCCGACGTGAACATCGTTCTGGAGCCGCCCCCGGCCGACCCGAACGCCTCGGAGGACGACCAGCGGGCCATGGCGGAGCCGCTGGCCAAGGGTCTGCCGCGCGGCGTCGTCTTCGCGACGGGCGACTGCGCCGCCACGTTCGAGCGCATCAGCGGGGCGGGTGCCGAGGTGCTCCAGGAACCGATGGACCAGCCCTGTGGCGTCCGCGACCGTGCCTTCCGCGACCCCTCCGGCACCATGCCGCGCTTCACCCGGACGCGCGGCCAGCCGGTTCGAGACCCCACACGGGATGCCGCCGCCGTCGCGCCGAGAGCCGGGCCGACGCCACCAGTCCCCCCGCCGCGCACGGCGGCCGCGGGGGCGGTGGTGTTCGCCTCCGGCGGGATCCTGGGCGCCGTCGACCCACCCCCGTTACGCACCGTGTTTCACGGATAGTTCCGGTCGTGCGACAGTTGGTGATGAAACCACGTAAGCTGGACATCAAGCGCCCGGATGTGGACACATCCAAATCCCGGATTCGGCCATGAGGGGTGGCCGTCTCATGGGAACCTCGACACTCAGGAGCGGCGGTGCCACCCGTGCCGTCGTCCTCCGCGTCCCCCTCACGAGGACCACGGATGAAGGACCCCATCAGCACCAGGGACATCGGTCCCCGCGTCGGGACGCCGCTCTGGCTGTACATGGCGAGCACCATGCTCGCCGGACTGGGCCTGCTCGTCTTCGCCAGCCTCGAACTCGGCCTCGCCCAGCTCCAGGCTCTCATGTCCGAACCGCTCCTGTGGGTCCTGCTGTGCATGACCATCCTCGGGGAGCTCAGGCCCATCTCCATGCCAGGCCAGCCGCCCAACAGCGGCACGCCCACCTCCCTGCCCTTCTCCTTCGCCGTCGTCCTCTTCTTCGGACTCCCCGTCGCCGCGCTCCTCCAGGCCGTCGCCACCGGGGTCGGCGGGTTCGTGCGGGGCCACGCCCCCCACCGGACCGCGTTCAACGCCGCCCAGTACACCCTGTCCCTGGGCGTCGCCGACGCCGTCCTGCGCCTGCTCCTGCCCGCCGTCCTGGACGTTCCCTGGATGCCCGACGGAGGCGAACTCCTCGCCGTCGCCGCTGCCGGGTCCGCCTACTTCGTGGTCAACCGCGTCCTGGTGATGTGCGCGGTGGCCATGCACGAACGCTCACCCCTCGCCCAGGTCATGTACAAGGGGATCGGCCAGCAGGTCTACGTCAACGGCGTCCTGCTCAGCCTCGCGCCGCTCGTCGTCACCGCCATGACCCACTCCGTGCTGTACGTACCGTTGTTCGCCGTCCCCCTCGGCGCCCTCTACACCAGCGCCCAACTGTCGGTGAAGCGCGACCACCAGGCCAACCACGACGAACTCACCGGCCTGGCCAACCGCACCCGGCTCACCCTCCGCGCCCGCCAGGAGATCGGCCACGCCCAACAGCGCGGCCGCAGGGTGGGCCTGCTCCTGCTCGACCTCGACCGGTTCAAGGAGGTCAACGACACCCTCGGCCACCCCACCGGCGACCGCCTCCTCCAGACCGTCGCGCAGCGGCTCACCCGCAGCGTGCGCCCCGGCGACCTCGTCGCCCGGCTCGGGGGCGACGAGTTCGCCGTCCTGCTGCCCAAGGTCCGAGACACCGCCTCCGCGCGGGAGGTGGCCGCCCGTCTGCGCGACGCCCTCGCCGAACCCGTCCGGCTCGACGGCATGGACTTCGACCTGGCGGCCAGCATCGGCATCGCGCTCTTCCCCGACGACGCCCCCGACTTCGAGCTCCTCATGCAGCGCGCCGACGTCGCCATGTACGTGGCCAAGAGCGGACGCACCGGCGTCGAGTCCTACGACCCGGGCAAGGACCGCAACTCCACCGCGCGGCTCAGCCTCTTCAGCGAGCTGAGGCGCGGCCTCACCGAGGGCGCCCTGGAGATGTACTACCAGCCCAAGGTCTGTCTCATCGACGGGCGCCCGGTCGGTCTGGAGGCCCTGGCCCGCTGGCGCCACCCCTCCCGAGGGCTGCTCGCCCCGGAGGAGTTCATGCCGGTCGTCCAGCAGTCCAACCTGTTTCGCGCTTTCACCGGCCAGGTCCTCGACACCACTCTCGCCCGCGTCGCGGACTGGCGGGAGGGCGGGATCGACCTGCCCGTCTCCGTGAACCTGAGCATGCGCGAACTCCTCGACCCCGCGCTGCCCGACACCGTGGCCGCCGCGCTGCGCGACCACGGCGTCCCGCCCGAGCAACTCGTCCTGGAGCTCGGTGAGCAGGCGCTCATCACCGACACCGAGGCCGCCACCGCCGCCGTGCGCGCGCTCCGCCGCCTGGGCGTCGGACTGGCCCTCGACGACTTCGGCACCGGCCACTTCACCCTCGCCCAGCTCGCCGGGCTCCCCCTGGACGAGGTGAAGATCCACGAGTCCTTCACCACGCGGCTCACCGACGACTCCGACAACGGCCACACCGTCGTGCGCGCCGCCATCGCGCTGGTCCGCGCCCTGGGAATGAGCGCGACCGCCGAGGGTGTCCAGACCCGCGAACTCGCCCAGGCGGCCCGCGACACCGGCTGCCCCACCGC
>NZ_ANBC01000240.1:5463-6473 GCF_000341125.1 Nocardiopsis lucentensis DSM 44048
CCGGGACGTCACCGGGTGGCTCGGGGGACGGGGCCGCGGCGTCCCGTCCGGGACCTCCGCCCGTCACCACTCCGCACGTCGGCGGTTCCTTCCCCGGTCGGCACCGGGACCGGTCACGGAGCCATAGGATTGGGGCGGTACACCAACGTCCGCCGAAGAAATGGTTCTGATGACCGCCATCACCCGCGATGAGGTCGCGCACCTCGCCCGGTTGTCGCGGCTGGCGCTCGACGAGGGCGAGCTCGACACGCTCGCCGTCCAGCTCGGTGACATCCTCACCGCCGTGGCCAAGGTGCAGGAGGTCGCCAAGGGCGACATCCCGCCCAGCTCGCACGCGCTGCCGCTGACCAACGTCTACCGTCCCGACGAGGCCCGTCCCTGCCTCACGCCCGAGCAGGCCCTGTCCGGGGCCCCCGCGGTGGAGGACCAGCGCTTCCGGGTACCGCGGATCCTCGGGGAGGAGGAGTAGATGAGCGAGGTCGTCAGTCTGACCGCCGCCGAACTCGGCGCGGCCATCCGTTCGGGTGAGGTGTCCTCGGAAGAGGCCACCACGGCCTACCTGGACCGGATCGGGTCCGTCGACGAGGAGATCGGCGCCTTCCTGCACGTGGGCCGTGAGTCCGCTCTCGCCCAGGCCCGCGCCGTGGACGCCCGCCGCGCCGCCGGCGAGGAGCTGGGCCCGCTCGCCGGAGTCCCCGTCGCGCACAAGGACGTGTTCGCCACCAAGGACATGCCCACCACCGCCGCCTCCAAGATCCTCGAGGGGTGGCAGCCGCCCTACGACGCCACGGTGACCGCGCGACTGCGCGAGGCCGGGCTCGTCATCCTGGGCAAGACCAACATGGACGAGTTCGCCATGGGCTCGTCCACGGAGAACTCCGCCTACCAGGTCACCCGCAACCCATGGGACACCGACCGCATCCCCGGCGGCTCCTCCGGCGGCTCCTCCGCGTCCGTGGCCGCGTTCGAGGCGCCCCTGGCCACCGGCACCGACACCGGCGGCTCCATCC
>NZ_ANBC01000241.1 GCF_000341125.1 Nocardiopsis lucentensis DSM 44048
GGCGGTTCCTCCCGGTACGGGATGATCGCCTTCGCCTCCTCCCTGGACACCCCCGGCCCGTTCGCGCGCAACGTGCTCGACGCGGCCCTGCTCCACGAGGCGTTCTCCGGCCACGACCCGCACGACTCCACCTCCATCGACGCGTCGGTGCCTCCGGTCGTGGACGCCGCCCGCGTGGGCGACATCGACGGCCTGCGGGTCGGCGTGGTCAAGGAGCTGGACAGCGACGGCTTCCAGCCGGGCGTGCGCCAGCGCTTCCACGAGACCATCGAGCTCCTGGAGTCCCTGGGCGCGAAGGTCGTGGAGCTGTCCTGCCCGAGCTTCGACGCGGCGCTGTCGGCGTACTACCTCATCGCCCCCAGCGAGTGCTCCTCGAACCTGGCCCGCTTCGACGCCATGCGCTACGGCCTGCGCGTGGGCGACGACGGCACGCGCAGCGCCGAGGAGGTCATGTCGCTGACCCGCGCCGAGGGCTTCGGCGCCGAGGTCAAGCGCCGCATCATCCTGGGCACCTACGCGCTGTCCAGCGGGTACTACGACGCCTACTACGGCAGCGCGCAGCAGGTGCGCACGCTCATCAAGCGCGACTTCGACGCCGCCTTCGAGAACGTGGACGTCCTGGTCTCCCCGACCACGCCGACCACGGCGTTCCCCATCGGCGAGCGCTCGGACGACCCGATGGCGATGTACCTGGCCGACCTGTGCACGATCCCGTCCAACCTGGCCGGGAACGCGTCGCTGTCGGTGCCGTGCGGCCTGGCGCCCGAGGACGGCCTGCCCGTGGGCTTCCAGATCATGGCTCCGGCCCTGGCCGACGACCGCACCTACCGGGTGGCGGCGGCCGTCGAGCGCGCACTCGCCGAGCGCGACGGCGACCTGCTCGCCCGCAGCCCCTACGCGGTTTAGGGCCTGTCGCTCGGAACGGTCACCCGAGGGGTGTCGTTCGGGCACCCGAACAAGGTGTGTGTCGAGCCGTCAGGCGTCGATTGAGGGTGGCCGCCCCGCCGCGGAGCGGTTCCCGTACGTCGGGGTCTGAGTGTGCCCGCCGTGTCCGACACGGCGGGG
>NZ_ANBC01000242.1 GCF_000341125.1 Nocardiopsis lucentensis DSM 44048
GCGGAGCCCTCGCACGGGCGAGGGCCCGCCCTCGTGAGTGATCACGCGGACGGGCCCTCGTGCGGGCGACCGTTCACCGGTGGCCCCGGACACGGGCCAAAGCGAAGCGGAGGCCCCAAGGGGCACGGTCAGCCCTCCAGGGAGTCGGTGCTGTTGGCCTTGCGCTTGCGGCTCAGGTAGATCGCACCGGCGCCGGCGCCCAGGGCGGCGACACCGGCGGCGACCAGACCGGCCAGAGCGCCACCGGTGACCGGCAGGGACGGCGTGTTGTTGTCGTCCGGGGTCGGGGTGGGGGTCGGCTCCGGCGTCGGCTCCGGGGTGGGAGTCGGCGTCGGGGTCGGCTCCGGGGACGGCTCCGGGCTCTCGCTCGGGCTCGGCGAGGGCTCCGGGGACGGCTCCGGAGCGGCGGTCCAGTCGACGGAGGCGGAGGCGGACACCTCGACCTCGCCCTCCTCGGCGGTGATGAGGGTCTGCGTCTCGACCTCCTCGCCCTTGAACAGGCGGCCGGTCTGCACCGTGGCGCTGGCGGACAGGCTGAAGGAGGCGGAGCCGTCCTCGGCGTCCTCGGGGACGGAGAAGCCGACGGTGTCGCCGTTCTCGACGGCGTTCACCTCCTCACCCGACTCCAGGTCGACCAGGTCGACGCCCTCGGGGACGTCGGAGCCCAGCTCGACCGGGATCTCGCCCTCGAAGCTGGTCTCGACGAGGAACTCGCCGACGGTCTCGCCCGCCTGGCCGGAGGCCTCACCCGGCGTGATGCTCAGCGTGGCGTCGGGCTCCTCGCCCTGGTTGAGGTCCACGGCGTTGCCGATGAGGTACTCGTAGATCGCCGTGGTGGCGGGCTCGGCCCGGGTCAGGTCGGCGCCGTTGCTGAAGTGCCAGATGGCGGCCTGGGTGGCGGAGAGCGCCTGCTTGTCGGAGACGCGGCCGGGGGCTCCGGCGGCCTCGGCCAGCTCATCGGTGCTCACCGCCGGGTAGCCGTTCTGGAGGACCCAGTGCACCTTGGCGGGCTCGGCGAAGTCGCCCTTGCCCGGGTAGTTGGCCCAGGCGTCCTCGCGGTACCAGGCGTCGCCGCGGATACCGGTCTCGAGGTCGATGCAGTAGGTGGTGAGCGTGTTGCCGTTCTCCAACTTGAGGTTGAAGAGGCTCACCCGGGTGCGGTCGTCGTTCATCCAGATGGTCTCGCCGCTCTCGGCGTTGCCCACGTACTGGCCGCGCACGGAGCCCTCGTAGGGTTCCGGCTCGGCCGCGGCGGGGGCGGCCAGGCCGAAGGCGAGCAGGCCCGCCACGGTGGCCGAGAAGCCGGCCCGGGCGACGGAACGGGGGAAAGTCAGGTCAGTCAAATTGTGTCCCGGTGTGTCTAGGGGTTACCGGTGGGCCCGCCTGTGTGGAAACGGGGGGTGGAACGGGCACGGCCTCCACGGACGGCGGGCGGGACGAGTCTTCGGGGGTCGTCGCAGCCGTCTGGGGCGATCACCGGACGGTCCGGAAGCGTGGCACCGCTGTCCGTGGGGTGGACGCGTCATCGGTGTGGCGCCAACGCGGGAGCGGGCCGCGTTCGTCGTGGAATGTCTGCCGCGGGTCGATACTAGCGACCGGCTCCGCCTCTTCCAACCCACTCCGCCGATTTTGTCCGTGAATCGGACGCGGACAAAAACCCTCGAAAAGTGTCCTGATCACGACACGCACCGGATATGCGCGGAGACCGGTTCAGTTCCGGCGCTTGCGGCCCAGAACGAGGATGATCAGGCCGGACACGACCAGCGCACCGGCGATGATCAGCAGCCCCGACAGCCAGGTCCCGGTTCCCGCGAGGTCGTCGTCCGCGCTGTGCTCCCGCGGCTCGTCGGAGGGCTCGTCGGAGGGTGTGGCGTCGGGCACCACGACCGCGGAGTCGTCCGTGCCGGCGGCGGACTCGGGTTCGGGCACGGAGGGCGCGGGAGTTGCGGGTTCGGGGCTCGCGATCTCCTCGGGTTCCTCGGAGTGCCAGGTGAGGGTGGCCGCCGTCGCGCGCGCCGCCGTCCCGGGCTCCGCGGTGATCAGCGGCTGCGTGCGCACTCCGTCCCGACCGGTGAACAGACGGCCTTCGGGCAACGGCACGTCGTCTCCGCGCACGTGCAGGGTCACCACCCCGGCCGGGACCGACGGGTCCACGTCGAGGTAGACCGACTCCCCGTCGTGCACCCGGCGCACCTGTTCACCGTCCGCGTCGACCAGCCACGACGCCGGAGCGCCCCGCACCGCGACGCGGACGGGTTCCGTGCCCGAGCTGGTCACGGTCAGCGGGCCCAGGGGCTTCTCGGGCGCGACGGTCTCCAGCTGGGTCGGACTGATCTTCAGGGACGGCGCTCCGGAGTCGTCGGGCGCGTCCTCACTGCCCGCGACGAGGTACTCGTACAGCGCGGTCACGGCGGTGTCGTTGGCGCCGGGATCGAGCTCCACCCCGTCCAGGACGTGCCACAGGGCGGCCTGGGTGCCCGCGATCGCCTGGCGTTCGTCGAGGAAGATCGTCTCCGAGGCCATGGCCAGGTCCGCGAGCGCCACGTGGGGGTAGGAGTTGGCGACCACCCAGGTCGCTCGGTCCACCGAGTCCGTCACCGCGTCGATTTCGGTCCACCGCGTACCGTCGTCCCACGCTGACTCGACGTAGGCGGCGCGCTGGCGCACCTCACCGTCCGCTTCGGCCGTGTAGGCGCTCACCGAGGCGCTGTCGGCCACACGGAGACTGAACAGGGCCGTGGGGACCTCGGTTCCGTCGGAGAGGACGATCTCGTTGCCCTGGACGGGGTCGCGGTCCACTCGGGAGAAGTCCTCGGCCAGAGCCGCGGGGGCGCCGCTCAGACCGCCGACGAGGGCGGCCGACGTCAGTACGGCGGGGCACCGACACAGGATGCTCCACACGCTCACATGCTCCCCGGAAAAGGACGGCGGACCCGGAGCCCGACCGACGAAACCATGATCTTGGACCACCCAGACTAACGGCCCGGCACCCTCCGTGACGGGGTGAGGGCCGGACAGCGGCACAATCGTGTGCCGGCCGTGACATCCGTGCCGCACGGACGGGCGGGGTACCCCCGTACCCTCGGTAGGCTGACCTGGAAGGTATGTCCTCTACGGAAACGGGTTTGCGGCGATGGCCCACGCGGTAACTCCCAGCACTGCCCCGAACAGCGGCCCCACTCCGGTGGCCTATGAGCAGGCGCTGGCCAAGTACGAGCCCGTACTCGGCTTGGAGACCCACATCGAGCTGGGTACCGCCTCCAAGATGTTCTGCTCCTGCCCCACCGCGTTCGGAGCGCGACCCAACACCCAGGTGTGCCCTGTCTGCCTCGCGTTGCCCGGCTCGCTCCCGGTCGTCAACCGAAAGGCCGTCGAGGGCGCCATCCGGCTGGGTCTGGCGCTCAACTGCTCCATCGCCCCCTGGGGCCGGTTCGCCCGGAAGAACTACTTCTACCCGGACATGCCGAAGAACTACCAGATCTCCCAGTACGACGAGCCGATCTGCGTCGACGGCCACCTCGACGTGACGGTCGACACCCCCGAGGGGCCCCGCGTCTTCCGCGTCGACATCGAGCGCGTCCACATGGAGGAGGACACCGGCAAGACCTCCCACGTGGGCGGCGCCACCGGTCGCATCCACGGCGCCGACTACTCGATCGTCGACTACAACCGGGCGGGCATCCCGCTGCTGGAGATCGTCACCAAGCCCATCACCGGCACCGGCGAGCTCGCGCCGCTGGTCGCCCGCGCCTACGCCGCCGAGCTGCGCGACCTGGTCCGCTCCCTGGGCATCTCCGACGTGCGCATGGAGGAGGGCTCCATGCGCTGCGACGTGAACGTGTCCATCAACGAGCGCGGCGCCGACGAGTGGGGCACCCGCAGCGAGACCAAGAACGTCAACTCCCTGCGCTCCGTCGAGCGCGCCGTCCGCTCCGAGATCGAGCGCCAGGCCGGTGTGCTGGACGACGGCCAGAAGGTCGTCCAGGAGACCCGCCACTTCCAGGAGAACACCGGCCGCAGCATCTCCGGCCGCTCCAAGGAGGAGGCTCAGGACTACCGGTACTTCCCTGACCCCGACCTGGTCCCCGTCGCCCCCTCGCAGGAGTGGATCGAGGAGCTGCGGGCCACTCTGCCCGAGCTGCCCGCCGCCAAGCGCGCTCGCGTGCGCGCCGAGTGGGATCTCACCGACACCGAGCTGCGCGACCTGGTCAACGCCGACGCCATCGACCTGGTCGAGGCGACCGTCGCCGCGGGGGCGCCGTCGGCGGAGGCCCGCAAGCTGTGGCTGAACGAGCTGTCCCGCCGCGCCACGGAGCAGGAGGTCGAGCTGGCCTCCCTGCCGATCACGCCCGGCCAGGTGGCCCGGATCATCGCGCTCGTCGCCGAGGGCACGCTCACCAACAAGCTGGCCCGCCAGGTCGTCGAGGGCGTCCTCGCCGGTGAGGGCGAGCCCGACGCGGTCGTGGACGCCCGCGGCCTCAAGGTGGTCAGCGACGACGGCGCGCTCGGCGCGGCCGTCGACGAGGCGATCGCCGGCAACCCCGACGTCGCGGAGAAGGTGCGCGGCGGCAAGGTCGCCGCGGCCGGCGCCCTCGTCGGCGCCGTCATGAAGGCGACGCGGGGCCAGGCCGACGCCGGCCGCGCCCGCGAGCTCATCCTGGAGAAGCTCGGCGCGAAGTGACCCGTACCGGGCGTGCGTCGGGGAGACCGGACGCACGCCCGTTGACCACGGAGTGTCATCGCTCTGACGTCAACTCTCTGTCGGTCCTCAATCGCTGTGTGACCTTGGTTGCGTAGGGTGGCCGAACACGGGGGTGTGCGCCCTCCCGGGCCGTCGGGCGCCGGTTCGCCGCGCTCCCCCGGGGTGCGGACGGCGGCCCGAGGTGTCGGACGCCGCACCGCGCCCAGAGTCGATCGACACGAGGTTGGTGCCCCATGTCCGAGGAGAGAGCGCGACGGCGGCCCGACGCCGCACATTCCGCGCCCCGCGCCCGGGGAGGCCGCTGATGGGCGGTAGGGCACGCCAGTTGTGGCTGGTCGGTGTGGGGGCTCTGTTCCTGCTCCACGCCGCACTGACGCTCGTACCCATCTCGACCTGGACGCTGGCCGCGGCTCTCGGGGAGTGGCCGACGACGATCGCGGCGGGCGCGGCCGGGGTGTCCCTGCTGTCCGCCTCGCGTCGCTGGGCGGCCAACGGTACGGACCGGGGAGCGCACGCTGACGGCGCCGACGGCGCGGCCGCGCTCCGCAACCTCGCCTTCGCCGCGTTCGCCTGGTGCCTGGGCGGTCTCACGCACGGGATCACGGGTCTGCTCAGCTCGGGATCCGTGTTCTCGCTCACGTTGGGTGATCTTTTCGCTCTCACCGCGTTGCCACTCTTCGTAGTCGGATTCACCAGGTTCGCGCCGTGGCCGGGCGGGCTCCGGACCGCCCTGCGGCACATCACCGACAGCTACGTGTGCGCGGCCGCCGTGTTCTCCGTCGTGTGGCTGCTGATCTTCGCTCCGCTCTACCAGGAGCTGGGGGAGGGCGCCGGGTTCCTCGGTTTCGCGCTGGTCTATCCGGTCGCCGACATCGTCGTCCTGTGCCTGCTGGTGCCCCTGGTGTTCATGTCGCCGCACAGCACGCGGCGCGCGGTCCTGTGGGCGATCGGCTCGCTGATCCTCATCGCCGGGGCGGACCTGATCGGAGCCATCACCCGGCTGACCGGCCCGCCCGTGGCCGGGGGGATCGAGTACCCGGTCAAGCTCCTCGGCTTCGCCGTCCTGGGCGCGCTGCCGTGGCTGGTCGAGCACCGCCAGGCCGCGACCCCGCGCCGGATCACCGGCCGGGGCCTGTACCGGTTCGCCCCCGAGCTCGCCGCCATCGGCGCCCTGTTCGTGGCCACCGTGGTCCTGACGGTGGCCGCGCTCGGGCTGCCCGGGGTCGCCGCCGTCCTGCCGCTGGCCGCCGGAACCGCGGTGGTCGTGCTGCTCGTCCGCGTCGTCGGCATGTTGGAGGAGAACTCCACGCTGGCGCGCATGGTCCGCAACCGCGAGGGGCACTTCCACGAGTTGGCCCGTAACAGCGGCGACGTCATCCTCATCGTGGACCGAGACGGTGCCGTCCACCACGCCAGCCCGGGCACGGCGGAGGCCTTCGGCTACCGGCTCGAGGACGTGCTCGCCGCCCCGGTCACCGCGCTCATCCACCCCGAGGACCTGTCGCGCACCCAGGCCGTCACCGACCTGTTCACCGGCCACGGGGGCCGGGGCGTCCACCTGCGACTGCGTGTACGCGCCGCGGACGGGACGTGGCGGCACACCGAGTCGACGGTCTCGCTGTACGAGCAGCCGGGCGAGCCCGCGCGGCTCCTGGTCACCACCCGCGACATCAGCGCGCAGGTGGCGCTCCAGGACGAGGTGGAGCACCTGACCTTCCACGACGGTGTGACCGGGCTGCCCAACCGCGCCTACCTGGAGGAGCGGGCCAGCGACGTGCTCGCGCACCGGGCGATCAGCGATGAGTCCGCCGGGGACATCGCGGTGATCTTCCTGGACCTGGACGGTTTCACGGCCGTCAACGACTCCGCCGGGCACGTGCGCGGCGACCACCTGCTGGGGCAGGCGGCCCGCAGGCTCCGCGGCGAGCTGGAGTCCTCCGCGACGCTGGCCCGGTGGGGAGGGGACGAGTTCGCGGTCCTGATCGAGGGGATGCCGCGCGCCCAGCGGGTGGTGGACCTGGCCGAGCGCCTGGGCAGGGCGATCGCCTCCGAACCGTTCCAGGTCGCAGACCGGCGCATCGTCCTGACGGCGAGCATCGGCGTGGCCTTCTCCGAGCCCACGACCGACAGCGGGGAACTGCTGCGCAACGCCGACGTGGCGATGACGCGCGCCAAGGAGCGCGGCGCCGGCCACGTGGAGGTGTACGCGGCGCACATGCACGACACGGTCGTCTCCCGCCTGGAACTCCAGATCCGGTTGCGCGAGGCGCTCGCGGGCGGTGAGTTCTTCCTGGAGTACCAGCCGATCGTGGACCTGGGCTCCTCCCAGGTGACGGCGGTCGAGGCGCTCGTGCGCTGGAACCGCGACGGCGAGACGGTCGGCCCGGACACCTTCCTGGGCGCGGCAGAGGAATCGGGGCTGATCGTCCCCCTGGGGGAGTGGATCCTGCGGGAGGCCTGCGCGAAGGTCGCCGTGTGGCGGGTCTCGGACTGGGAGATCGGCCTGTCGGTGAACCTGTCCGCCAAGCAGGTGCTGTCGCCGCGCTTCGTGCGGACCGTCGAGGAGATCCTCACCGAGACGGGCCTGCCCGCCGAGGTGCTCACCCTGGAGGTGGACGAGGACGTCCTGCTCGGCGACAGCGCCGAGGCCGTCGAGCGTCTCGGCGAGCTGCGCGCGCTGGGCGTACGGTTGGCCATCGACGACTACGGCATGGGCTACGCCTCGCTGGCGCACCTGCGCGAGCTGAGCGTGGACGCGATCAAGATCGACCCGTCGTTCATCGCCGACCTGGGCCGCGACGACACGGTCACGCTGCTCACCCACACCATCATCCAGCTCGGGCGCGACCTGGGCGTCCAGGTGGTGGCCGAGGGCATCGAGCGCCCCGAGCAGCTCGAGCAGCTGCGGGGGATGGGCTGCGACCACGGGCAGGGCTTCCTGGTGGCCCGCCCGATGCCCGCCAGCGGCGTCGAGGCGCTCGTCGGCGGCGAGGCGGGCGCCAACCTCTAGGCGCGTGTCCGGAACCGGTCACACCGCGTTCCGGTCCCGACGGGCGCGGCCTCACCTCGAGTGACGTCTCCGGTGGCTCCTGCCCGTGCTCACTGTGGGCGACATCGCGGGCGACAGAACCTCCGAAAAACTGACAAAGTTGGAACCATCCCTACGTTCCGTGCCGTCGAAAACGCGTGAAGTCGTCGTGCCGCACGCGTGTGCGAGGTTCGACGCCGAGGAACGCGGCCGTCCCGATAGCCGGTCAGATGAAGGAGGAGTCCACGTGTCCGGTTGGAACATCTCCCCCCAGGAGGTCGGGTCCGTCCTGTCAGCGACCGCCGCCCACCTCGGCGAGGAGGGCGGCTCCGACGGTCTGCTCGGCCAGATGGACCGCATGGAGACCGACATCACCCAGGCCAGCACCCACATCAACAGTTCCCCCGTCTCCTTCGCCCTCGGCGAGTTCGCGGAGTACTACTTCGGTCTCATGGGCGACATGCTCAGCCTGACCGCCAGCGCCCTGGAAGCCACCAGCGAGGCCACCACCGCCTACGTCGAGGGCAACACCGAGATGGCCCTGGAGGCCCAGCGCAACGCCGGGGAGGTCCCCGAGCCGGAACCCCCCACGAGGCCGGGCAACGCGCAGATCGTCTGACCCGCACCCCGCGCGTCCCGGACCCCCGCCCCCTCCCCGAAGGACCCCTCAGTGCCCCCTGCCGACAGTCCCGCCGCCGGTGCCCCGCTGACCATCGAAGAGCAGCGAGGCATGCTCACCGACAGCGACGGCAAGATCAGCCCGTACCTGTTCCCCATTCCCACCTCCTCACCCGACTACATCGAGACCCTCGCCTCCCGGCTGCGTACCTGCGGTGGAAACGTCGCCGACACCGGCAACGACATCAACGCCTCCTGGGGCGACCTGACCGGCTGCTACCACGCCCCCGAAGCGGAGGAGCTCTACTCCGTCCTGCGCCCGGTCGCCACCGACGGCGACACCGTCTCCGAGGGCCTGGAGGCAGCCGCCAGCGCCTTGGAGGACTTCGCGGGGGAGCTGCGGGAGATCAAGTCCGACTGGAGGGCGCTGCAGGCCGACGCCATCGAGTTCCGCAACAGGATCGATTCCGAGGGCGACGAGTGGCGTGAGGCCGAAGGGATCAAGGGGTTCTTCGGGATCGGGGAGAGCCCCAACGTCGCGGAGAACGAGGGGTACGTCACCCGGGGCGAGGGCCTGATCGAGAGGTACGCCGAGGCCGAACTCGACTGCGCCAACGGGATCAACGCCGACGTTCCCGGCCGCACCAGCTTCGAGGCCATACCCGCGAACGGCGAGCTCGACTCCGACGTGTTCTACCACGGCTACGAGCAGGACCTGTCGGAGCTGGCCACCGAGTGGGGCATCGAGGAGGCCACCACCGACGAGCACTGGTGGGTGGATGTGGGCGCCGCGGTGGGTGACTACGTGGTGGGCGCGGTCGAGGACCTGGGGGCGATGGTCGGCGCGCACAGTTCCGAGGGCTGGTTCGAGATGTCCTGGGGCGAGGCGATGGCCGAGCAGTGGGAGAGCAGCGCCCAGTCGTTGGCGTCGCTGGTGGGGATGTACGACGCCGAATCCGATGACTGGGGCTGGGCCGGGTGGGGCACCGTGGGGTCGGCGTGGAAGGACGCCGCGCACGCGGTCGTGCCGTGGGAGGAGTGGGGTGAGCGGCCGGGGTACGTGATCGGCACGGCGGTGCTCAACATCGGGGTGACGGCGTTGGGCGCGGCGCTGTCGGCCACGGGTGTGGGCGCGGCGGTGGGTGTGCCGCTGATGGCCTGGCGGGGCGCGTCCATCCTCAGCAACATGGGCGGGAGCCGGATCCCGGACGTGGATATCCCCGACGTGGACCCGCAGGGGATCGGCGTCAACCTGAACCTGCCCCGGTTCGCGGGAGGGTCCCGGGAGCTGTTCCGGCTCGATCTGTCCGGTCTCGATCTGAGCAGGCTGAGCCCGCAGCGGTTGACGGACGTCAAGGGTGCGGTGGAGCGGCTGGTGGCCCGGTTCGGCCCCGGGGGCGGAACCGAGGGGACGGAGACCCCCGGCGGGCCGTCCACCCCGCGGACCGTGGCTGACGACGGCGCGGAGGCGACCGACACCCGTCACCACCGGCGCGGTGCCTCGGAGGAGGATCCCACCGCCCAGGACCTCCAGGACGCCCTCACGTTGCAGGACGTGCTCAACCCGGCGTCCGAGTTCTCGACCGAGATGCGGGACCAGAACCAGGGTGACTTCCTGGTGAATGCCGTCCACCCCGATCCTGATGGCCCTCCGCCGAGTCGGGAGGCCTTGGAGAGCGGTTTCGGTGATGGGCCCGAACCCGACAACGCGAGGGTGCGCGCGGGGGTGGGCGGCCGTGGTGACGACGCGCTGACCGCGGCCAGGGACACCCCCAGGCCCGTATCGGAGCGCCTGGTGGACGTGACCAGCATCGGTGACCGCGGACACGACGGCGACCACACGCCCGACAGGGGCGTGGACAGAGCCTTCGAAGCGATCGTGCGTGACCGTACCCCGGACGCCACCAACAGGGTGGATGAGACCACGCCGAGGGTCCGCGACACCGATCAGGACGACGGCACCGACCGTTCTCCGGACTCGCGGACCGACGGTGAGCGGACATCGACGGACTCCATGGGGCGTGAAGGCTCCTCAGACGGTCCGACGCTTCGCCGAGTCTTGGACCCGGGTGGCTCGGATGCTCCCACCCCGCGACGCGGCAGCGGCGACGACGACAGCGGTAGTGATGGCAGCGCTGGTGACCCCGACCCCGACCACGTGCCGAGGCGTGGCGGCTGGCACGACGCGACCAACGAGGAAAGGCTCGCGGCGGCTCGTCCGTACATCGGAGACACGGTGTGGACCAACGGGAAAGACTTCGTGAACGACATCGTGGACCTGGTGAACAGGCACGACGAGTTCCGTGAGATCTACTATCGTCCCACTGACGGGAACAAGTGGAGGGCGGACTCCATGATCGGCGAGTGGGTCATGCCGATCATCAAATTGGACCCGAACACTGGAAAATGGTACTCGACGCAAACTCTCCCTTCGGCCCCGAATCCTAAATATATCGGCGCCAGGATCGACGGGACGGCGAAGACTCTCCCGCAGAAGGTCAAAAGATACCTCAACAGGCTCTCAGCCGCGCGCGACAGCTTCAACACGAGCTCCCTGAAGAGAGAGAAGCTACTCAACGCGAGGAAGAAATTCTTCGCGAACAGGGAGCCTGGCTCGGAAAACAACCTGGTCGCCAACGCGGAGTCTGAATACTCTGAGGCTCAGGCTAGAAGGACCAAGGCTGCCGAGAGGTACGGTGAGGGCGCTGCACGACGGGCGGTCGAGGAGAATTTCAACGGCAGGACGAGGGTCGAATACCGAGAAGTCGTCAATGGCAAGGTAGTCACGAAGAAGTTGACCCTCCCCAAGATCGTTCCGGATCCGGAGACCGGCGGTCCCATCAAACCCGCGAGTGCGGCTCCAGGGAGTGGAAGCGACCAGTTCGATCAGATCTGGCGAGCCGAAGACGCTGACGGGAACGAATCCTTCGTCGTCGTCGAGGCAAAGAGTCGCGCTGACACCAGGCTTGGTGAACGCGAACTAGAAGAGAACGGGGTGGTGACCAAGAAGGTCAAACAGGGAACAAGGGAGTACTTTGAAAGCATCCTTGAGGAGATGAGGCTCAGAGGGGGAGAGGAAAAGAAGCTTGCGCGAGAAATCAGGCGAGCTCTGCGAAATGACAGGGTTCACTATGTGGTGGCAAGGGGTAATCCTGATGGTAACATGCACGGGGGGCACAGTATGAGGATGTTCAATATCACGGGAAGAGACATCCGATGAACCACAGGATTTTCCGGCATGATCTGAGTCGACCTGACTATGTAAACGATGCCGAAGAGCACGCCGAGGAAACAGAGGAAGAGGCGGCGTCGCTCGAAACCCATCCACAGTCAGTTGACATGTCGCTCTCGCCGCTCTACCTCAATGCCCGGATCGATCTCGTCCTGGATCCAGAGGCAGTGAAGCTTGGCACATGGGAGTCCTGGGTCGGAGCCATGCAGGTTCACCACGCCATGTTCGTGATGACCACGAGACCCGAGGGCACCCCGGTCGAGTTCCTGGTCAACCACAAGATCCGTAGAACCACCGCGATCGGCCCCCGGTACTGCGCGAACGCCAGCAACTGGCTCACCGCGTTCGCCTTGGCCATGACCTGCCGCGACGAGAAGCGGTGGACGGAGCTGTGTGAGATCCCCGTCGACTCTCTCCGAGAGTGGGGCGAGAGCGATGGCGCCCAGTACGATCCCTACGTCTACCACTGGATCGCCGCCATCCAGGCGTTCCTCCTCAACCGCTCCGATCTCGCTGACGAACTCCAGGCGGCTTTTGAACTCTCCGACCCTGGTGTCGTCAGGTACGGATCGGAAGAGGCCGTGAACAAGGTCATCTTCCCCCCGATGAAGGTCTTCCTTCAGCTTGTCGGAAACGAACCTGAAGAGTTCAACTCAGCGCTTGCTGAAGGGCTCGAACTCTGGCGCGACTACTTCACTTCGGATGAGAAACGCGCCAAGAGTATCAATGGCGCTATCCCTCTCCTCCTGTTGGCCTTCGCCTGTATGGCCTATGACATCAGCCAGCATGACCCCGGCTTCCAGCTTGAGGTGGAATCTGACTTCCTTCCCAAACACATCGTCCAGAACAGTTGGTACGGCCAGTTCCCGATCTGATTTGGTCTGGAAAAAGCTCCAGCAGGAAGCAGAGGGACGCGCCACCGAGTGAGTTGAACGGCGCCCACCGGGGTCGCCATCCCGCGAATCCTCGGAGAACACCGCCGGTTCGACCGGACCGGGCGCATCGGGAGACGGGGAGTCCGCTGGATCTCGGCGCTCCGGGTGTTCGTCCCCGACCGGCCCGGGCGGGGCGAGGTGCTCCTCATGAAGGCGCACGTCCTGGAGGTGGGTGAAGGCGTCCCGTCGGGTGACAGTGCCGAGACTGTCGAGCGCCACCTCTGTGGCCGCACGCCCGGGAATCGGCGACATACCCGGGCGTTATGGCGTTCGCCCGCGCGGATGTCGATGTACTGGCTACGTTTCCGACATGCCCTCGTCCCGACACGGGTTCCCCCTCGGTCTGCCGCGGAACGCCCCCGGCTTCGCGGCGGAGCTGCTCCGAGAGGCCACCGGGAGGCCGCGGCCCTGGGGCCTCCGGAGGAGACCGTGAAGCCGCGCGACGACGAGTTCAGGACCGAGTTGATCGGCCGTCCCTTCCGCGAGGGCGAGACCCTGGGCCCCATCGGGGCGATCATCGGGGTTCTGGAGGTCCGGGACCTCGAAGTCGGCGACGAGGTGCGTCAGCGGATCGCGGTCATGGCCGACCGCGAGACACTGCGTGTCTGGGGCCGTCGGGCCGCGGAGATGGAGTCTGCCGAGGACCTGTTCCTCCGACCTTCGCGAGGACCGTCCACGGGCTGGACGGGTCCGACCTTCAGCGTGTTCTGCGTTACACCGGTGCTGGTGCTTCGCCGGGTTTGCCCTGTTCAACGCCGCAGCGTGTCGCATCGTCTGGTCGGATGCTGACATGACTGTCTCGCATAGTGAGACAATGTGTCGATCTTGTTGACGCGCGGCCACTCCTTCGGCCACTGTTGTGATCGTGCAGAACAACTCCCTGATTCTCGTACTTGGTCGGCGCGCAGCCCACTGAGTTACTTCTGCTGCGCGCCACCCCTCAACCGCCACCGGGCGGTGGGGGTTTTTTTATTGCCACACCAGGCGTTGAGTCAGACCCACCAAGCCAGAGCCGCTGTACCGCTCTGGACCCTCGCTGAAGGATCTTGAGATGACCGAGCAGATGACCGGCGCCCAATCGCTGATCAGGTCACTGGAGCACGCCGGCGTTGACACTGTCTTCGGGATTCCCGGTGGCGCCATCCTCCCCGCCTACGACCCCCTCTACGACTCGGCCAAGGTGCGCCACATCCTGATGCGCCACGAGCAGGGAGCGGGCCACGCGGCGGAGGGATACGCCTACGCCACGGGCCGACCCGGGGTGTGCATGGCGACCAGCGGCCCCGGAGCCACCAACCTCGTGACCCCCCTCGCCGACGCGCACATGGACTCGGTTCCCATGGTCGCGATCACCGGCCAGGTGGCCTCCCCGATGATCGGCACCGACGCCTTCCAGGAAGCCGACATCTGCGGCATCACGATGCCCATCACCAAGCACAACTTCCTGGTCAGCGACGTCCGCGACATCCCGCGCACGGTCGCTGAGGCCTTCCACATCGCCTCCACCGGTCGGCCCGGCCCGGTTCTGGTCGACATCTCCAAGGACGCCCTGCAGGCGTCGACGGACTTCGTCTGGCCCGAGCGCCTCGACCTGCCCGGCTACCGTCCGGTCACCAAGCCGCACGGCAAGCAGGTCCGCGAGGCCGCCCGGATGATCAGCGAGGCCAAGCGCCCCGTGCTGTACGTGGGCGGCGGCGTCCTGCGCTCCGGAGCCTCGGCCGAGCTGCGGGTCCTGGCCGAACTCACCGGCGTTCCCGTGGTGACCACCCTGATGGCCCGGGGCGTCTTCCCCGACAGCCACCCCCTGTTCGTGGGCATGCCCGGCATGCACGGCGACGTCGCCGCGGTCGGCGCCCTCCAGAAGGCCGACCTCATCGTCGCCCTGGGCGCCCGCTTCGACGACCGGGTCACCGGCCGCCTGGACAGCTTCGCCCCGGACGCCAAGATCGTCCACGCCGACATCGACCCCGCGGAGATCTCCAAGAACCGCCACGCGGACGTGCCCATCGTCGGTGACTGCCGCGAGGTGCTCGCCGACCTGGTGGTCGCGGTGCGCGCCGACCAGGAGAAGGGCCGCGAGGGCGACTACGCCGCCTGGTGGAGCCAGCTCAACCGGCTGCGCACCACGTATCCGAAGGGCTTCGAGGAGGCCACCGACGGCAGCCTGTCCCCGCAGGCCGTCNGCCGGCCCGGAGGCCACCTACGTCGCCGGTGTCGGCCAGCACCAGATGTGGGCCGCCCAGTTCATCGACTACGAGCGCCCCGGCGCCTTCGTCAACTCCGGTGGCCTCGGCACCATGGGCTTCTCCGTCCCGGCCGCGCTCGGCGCCAAGGTCGGCGACCCGGACCGCGTGGTGTGGTCGGTCGACGGCGACGGCTGCTTCCAGATGACCAACCAGGAGCTCGCCACCTGCGCCATCGAGGGGATCCCGATCAAGGTCGCCGTCGTCAACAACGGCAACCTGGGCATGGTCCGCCAGTGGCAGACCCTGTTCTACGAGGGGCGCTACTCCAACACCAACCTGCAGACCGCGCCCAAGGACGAGAAGGTGCGGATTCCCGACTTCGTCCGCCTCTCGGAGGCGTACGGTTGTGTCGGTCTGCGTTGCGAGCGCCCCGAGGACATCGACGCCACCATCGAGAAGGCCATGGCCATCGACGACGTCCCGGTCGTCGTGGACTTCACCGTGAACCACGACGCCATGGTCTGGCCGATGGTCGGTCCCGGTGTCAGCAACGACAACATCCAGTACGCGCGCGACATGGCGCCGAACTGGGAACACGAGGACTAGGAGAGGCCCGAACCACCATGAGCAGTCACACGCTTTCCGTTCTGGTGGAGGACACCCCGGGTATCCTCGCACGTGCCTCCTCCCTCTTCTCCCGCCGCGGGTTCAACATCGACTCGCTCAGTGTCAGCACCACTGAGTACGCGGGCCTGTCCCGGATGACGATCGTGGTCAACTGCGACCTCCACCCCTTGGAGCAGGTGACCAAACAGCTCAACAAGCTGGTCAACGTCGTCAAGATCGTGGAGATGGACACCACCGCGTCGGTCCAGCGCGAGCTCCTGCTCGTCAAGGTCAAGGCCGACGCGTCCAGCCGCACCCATGTGCTTCAGACGGCCGAGCTGTTCCGCGCCCACGTCGTGGACGTCAGCCCGGACGTCGTCGTCATCGAGGCCACCGGTGATCCCGAGAAGCTCGATGCCCTGGTCAAGAACCTGGAGCCGTTCGGCATCAGGGAACTCGTCAAGTCCGGTCTGGTCGCCCTGGGCCGCGGGCCCCGGTCGATCACCGACCGCTCCCTCCGCGCGGTCGACCGCAGCGCCTGAGTCCGCGGGCACCGGACCCACGCGCCGAGCCCGAGACACGAACGTAAGAATCAAGGAGTAACCCCAAGTGGCAGCACAGATGTACTACGACGACGCGGCTGACCTGGAGCTCATCCAGAGCAAGAAGGTCGCCGTGATCGGTTACGGCAGCCAGGGCCACGCGCACGCGCTGTCGCTGCGGGACTCGGGCGTCGACGTGCGGATCGGTCTGGCCGAGGGCTCCAAGAGCCGCGCCAAGGCCGAGGAGGAGGGACTGCGCGTCCTCACCCCCGCCGAGGCCGCCCGCGAGGCCGACGTCATCATGATCCTGGTCCCCGACCACATCCACCGGGACCTGTACGCCAACGAGATCGCGCCCAACCTCGAGGCGGGCAACGCGCTCTTCTTCGGCCACGGCTTCAGCATCCGCTACGGCCTCATCACCCCGCCCGAGGGCGTCGACGTGGCCATGGTCGCCCCCAAGGGTCCGGGTCACCTGGTCCGCCGCCAGTACGAGGCCGGGCGCGGCGTGCCCTGCCTGGTCGCGGTCGAGAAGGACGCCAGCGGTCAGGCCTGGGACCTGGCGCTGTCGTGGGCCAAGGGCATCGGCGGCACCAAGGCGGGCGTCATCAAGACGACGTTCACCGAGGAGACCGAGACCGACCTGTTCGGTGAGCAGGCCGTGCTGTGCGGTGGTACGGAGGAGCTGGTCAAGGCCGGTTTCGCCACCCTGGTCGAGGCGGGCTACCAGCCGGAGATCGCCTACTTCGAGTGCCTGCACGAGCTCAAGCTGATCGTCGACCTCATGTACGAGGGCGGCATCTCCAAGATGAACTGGTCGGTGTCGGACAACGCCGAGTACGGCGGTTACACCCGCGGCCCGCGCGTCATCACCGAGCAGACCCGCGAGGAGATGCGCAAGATCCTGCGCGAGATCCAGGACGGCAGCTACGCCAAGGAGCTCATGGACGAGTTCGACGCGGGTCAGCCGACCTTCACCAAGCGTCGGGAGGCCGAGCAGAACGAGCCGATCGAGAAGGTGGGCGCCCAGCTGCGTCCGCTCATGAGCTGGCTCAAGGCCTGACGGATCCGACGCCTCCGGGGCGGGTGCACACCCGCCCCGGAGGCGTATGCGGGGGTGGGGACGTCCGGTGCGTGGAGGGGACGCCGACCGTGTTCCCCGACCGGCCAGCGGACTTCCCTACCTCGGCAGTAGACTTTAGACCGGCCGTCACACCCGATGCGGGCTGATCCTCCACCCGTTCGGGTAGCACCACCCGAAAAGGAATCGTTGTGCCCAAACCCGCCGTACTCGTCGCGGAAAAACTCTCGCCCGCCGGAATCGCGCTCCTCGAGGAGGACTTCGAGGTACGCCACGTCGACGGGGCCGACCGCTCCCAGCTGCTTCCCGCCCTCGCCGACGTGGACGCCGTGATCGTGCGCAGCGCGACGCAGATCGACGCCGAGGCTCTGGCCGCGGCCTCCCGCCTCCAGGTGGTGGCCCGCGCCGGCGTCGGTCTGGACAACGTGGACGTGGACGCCGCCACCAAGGCGGGAGTCCTGGTGGTCAACGCCCCGACCTCCAACATCATCAGCGCGGCCGAGCAGGCGATCAACCTGCTCCTGGCCAGCGCGCGCAACACCGCCCCGGCGCACAACGCGCTCATCAACGGGGAGTGGAAGCGCTCGAAGTACACCGGTGTGGAGCTGTACGAGAAGGTCGTCGGCGTGGTCGGCCTGGGCCGGATCGGCGCCCTGGTCGCGCAGCGGCTGTCGGCCTTCGGCACGAAGGTCATCGCCTACGACCCGTTCGTGCAGCCTGCTCGGGCAGCGCAGATCGGTGTGGAGATGACCACGCTGGACGACCTGCTGGAGCGCAGCGACTTCATCACCATCCACCTGCCCAAGAACAAGGACACGCTGGGCCTGATCAGCGATGAGGCGCTGAGCAAGGTCAAGCCGAGCGTGCGGGTCATCAACGCCGCGCGCGGCGGGATCCTGGACGAGGACGCGCTGTACCGGGCGCTCAAGGACGGCCGGGTGGCCGGCGCCGGTATCGACGTGTTCGCCAAGGAGCCGTGCACGGACAGCCCGCTGTTCGAGTTCGAGAACGTCGTCGTGGCCCCGCACCTGGGCGCCAGCACCACTGAGGCCCAGGAGAAGGCGGGCACCCAGGTCGCCCGTTCGGTGAAGCTCGCGCTGTCGGGCGAGTTCGTTCCGGACGCGGTGAACGTGCAGGGCACCGGGGTGGCGGAGGAGATCAAGCCGGGCCTGCCGCTCACGGAGAAGCTGGGCCGGGTGTTCACCTCCCTGGCGGGCACGATCGCCAGCCGGATCGACGTCGAGGTGCGCGGGGAGATCGCCGCGCACGACGTGAAGGTGCTGGAGCTGGCCGCGCTCAAGGGCGTGTTCGCCGACGTGGTCGAGGACACGGTGACCTTCGTCAACGCCCCGCTGCTGGCCAAGGAGCGCGGCGTCGAGGTCAACCTCGTGACCAGTGACGACCACAGCGACTGGCGCAACCTCATCTCCGTGCGCGGCGTCCTGGCCGACGGCCAGCGGGTGTCGGTGTCGGGCACCCTGACCGGTCCCCGCCAGGTCGAGAAGCTGGTGGAGATCAACAACTACGGCATGGAGATCAGCCTCAGCGACCACATGGTGTTCCTCTCCTACGAGGACCGCCCGGGCATCGTGGGCAAGGTCGGCGCGCTGCTGGGCGACGCCCAGGTCAACATCGCGGGCATGCAGGTCATCCGGGACCAGGAGGGCGGCAAGGCGCTCATCGCCCTGACCGTGGACTCCGCGGTGCCGGACGAGGTCCTGGCCTCGATCTCCTCGGAGATCGAGGCGGACATCACCCGCCAGATCGACCTGGAGGACTGAGGACCCCTCTGGTCGGGGCCGTCCGGCCCATCCACGCCTCGGGCCGTACCGCCGCACGGTGGTACGGCCCTTCGCCGTGCCGTCTCCCCTCCCTGCGGGGCTCTCCGCAGGGGGCGCTGTCGTGTTGCTGCTTTGACCAGCGGCGACACACGATCGTCTCGTATGTTGAGATGTCCTGGTCAAATACTTGGACATCCGATATTCTGTCGTCCTAGGAGTCAGCGGCCCGGGCCCGACCGTCCGGCGCCGCCGCCCATCGCCTCGCCCGCCCGAACCGGGCTCGCGTCGGCGACATCCGGCAGTCGATCCCGCCGGGGCGAACCGCTCCTTCTTTCGTGGCCATCGCCGCCCACGCCCGAGGCGCTCCGCGCCCGGAACTCCTGGCCGCCGCGCCCCGTTCCGCGTGGCTCCAGCGCACGCATCCGCAGCCGACACCGCCGTTCCCGGCGGCCGTCACGCGTCGCATTCGGAGGATCACATGTACGACATGGTCGAGTACCCGTCCACGCCCGACTCCGAGGACGAGGTCCACCGCGCGCTCCAGGGCGCCTTGGACCGGAGGGACGGCGGGGGCCCGCTGGACATGCCCTAGTCTTGTCTCATCCACTGTTCATTTTGATCTCGCCATGTGAGACATGCGTGGTTGGGTCGCGTTCGAGTTAGAGGCAGTCCGTATGGCAGCGCGCACGGTGAATCTGGCCGTCATCCCCGGTGACGGGATCGGGCCCGAGGTGGTCGGTGAGGGGCTCAAGGTCCTGGAGGCCGTCGCTCCCCAGCACGACCTCGCCATCGAGGCCACCGAGTACGAGCTGGGCGCCAAGCTCTGGCACCGGACCGGCGAGACCCTGCCCGACTCCGTCGAGGACGAGCTCCGCGAGCACGAGGCGATCCTCCTGGGCGCCGTCGGTGACCCCAGCGTCCCCAGCGGCGTCCTGGAGCGAGGCCTGCTGCTGCGCCTGCGCTTCGACTTCGACCACTACGTCAACCTGCGCCCCGTGCGTCTCTTCCCCGGCGTCGACAGCCCCCTGGCGGGCGTGTCCCCCGAGGACATCGACATGCTGGTCGTGCGCGAGGGCACCGAGGGCCCCTACGCGGGCGCCGGGGGCGTGCTGCGCAAGGGCACCCCGCATGAGATCGCCACCCAGGACAGCGTCAACACCCGTTTCGGGGTCGAGCGCGTCGTCCGCTACGCCTTCGCCAAGGCCGCCGTCCGTCCGCGCAAGAAGCTCACCCTGGTCCACAAGGACAACGTCCTGACCTTCGCAGGCGACCTCTGGCAGCGGGTCGTGCGCGAGGTCGGCGCCGAGTACCCGCAGGTCAGCGTTGACTACTGCCACGTCGACGCGGCGGCCATGTTCTTCGTCAACCAGCCCGCGCGCTTCGACGTGGTGGTCACCGACAACCTGTTCGGCGACATCATCACCGACATCGGCGCCGCCGTCACCGGTGGCATCGGGCTGGCCGCCAGCGGCAACGTCAACCCGGACAACACCTTCCCCAGCATGTTCGAGCCGGTGCACGGTTCCGCCCCGGACATCGCGGGCCAGGGCAAGGCCGACCCCACCGCCACGGTGCTGTCGGTCGCCACCATGCTGGACCACCTCGGCGTGCCCGAGGCCGCCCGCAGGATCGAGGGCGCGGTCGCCGCGGACCTCAAGACCCGTGCCCAGGGCGGCGCGGCGCGCTCCACCTCCCAGATCGGTGACGACCTCGCCGCGCGAGTAGGCGAGCAGGGCTGACGTCACCCCGTCGGCCCTGCCCTCTCCACGGGCGCGGCCGACGGCCACACCATCGACACACGCCGACGGGCGCGCCCGGTACCACCGAGCGCGCCCGTCGCACGCCCACCTCCGGTCTGGCACCGGGTGCGCTCATCCGACAGACTAGATCCCAGGTCGGCGGCGCTGCCGACCTGTTGCACCCGAGAGGACCAACGACAACATGAACAACAACACCACCACAAGCGGGTTGACGTTCGACATCCAGCTCTCCGACCAGCGGAAGACCCCGCAGGAGCGAGAGGAACTGCTGGAGAATCCCGGGTTCGGCCAGGTGTTCACCGACCACATGGTGACCATCCGATACACCGAGGGCAAGGGGTGGCACGACGCCAAGCTCGAGCCGTACGGTCCGCTGAGCCTGGACCCCGCGACCGCCGCCCTGCACTACGCGCAGGAGATCTTCGAGGGCCTCAAGGCCTACCGGCACCCGGACGGTTCCCTGGCCTCCTTCCGCCCGGAGGCCAACGCGGCGCGGTTCAACAAGAGCGCCGCCCGCATGGCGATGCCGGACCTTCCCGAGGACCTCTTCCTCCGGTCGATCGAGCTCCTCCTCGAGCACGACGGCGACTGGGTCCCGAGCAAGCCCGACTTCAGCCTGTACCTGCGCCCGTTCATGATCGCCACGGACGTCGGCCTGGGGGTGAACAACCCCTCCCGCAGCTACGTCTACCTCCTGATCGCGTCGCCGGTCGGCTCCTACTTCTCCGGCGGCGTCAAGCCGGTGACCGTCTGGCTGTCCAAGGACTACACGCGGGCCGCCCCGGGCGGGACCGGCGCCGCGAAGTTCGCGGGCAACTACGCGGCCAGCTTCCTCGCCCAGGCGCAGGCGGTCGAGAAGGGCTGCGACCAGGTGGTCTGGCTCGACGCCCGGGAGCACCGGTGGGTCGAGGAGATGGGCGGCATGAACCTGTGGTTCGTGTTCGGCACCGGCGAGAACGCGCGTCTGCGCACGCCGCCGCTCACCGGTACGCTCCTGCCGGGCATCACCCGTGAGTCGCTGCTTCGGATGGCGCCCGACCTCGGCTACGAGGCCGAGGAGAAGGCGCTGTCCATCGAGGAGTGGCGCGAGGCCGCCGAGTCCGGTGAGATCTCCGAGGTCTTCGCCTGCGGCACCGCCGCCGTGATCACCCCCGTCGGCTTCGTCAAGAGCGACGACGGGGAGTTCCGGATCGGCGACGGAACCCCGGGCCCCGTCACGATGCGCCTGCGCGAGGAGCTCGTGGGGCTCCAGACCGGGCAGCGCGCCGACAAGTACGGGTGGATCACCCGTTTCTAGGGGTTTCCCTTCCCGAACACGGTCCGAAGCGAAGCGGAGGACCAGAGCACATACGACGGGCCGTCCGGGACCTCCGGGCGGCCCGCTGTCGTGCCGGCCCCGACGTGGGCGGACCGAGGCGGGAAGTCCGAAAAGAGAAATCTCTGTCCCGGATGGTGAGACAATCGGCCCGTGAACACCGAAGACTCCCCTCTCGTGTGGCACACTGGCCTCATGCCGTCTCAGGTTCTCATTATCGTGAGGCGCGCTGGCTGACCGACTGCCCATCCACGCCGGGACAGTCCACACGGACCCTGCCAGCGCGCTGACCTCTCGTGTCCACGAGGGGTCTTTTTTGTTGGCCGGGTCGGTGCCCCGGCGTCCACCTTCGGGAGTACCACCCATGAGGGATGACGGTTTCCACGTCTTCGACACCACGCTGCGCGACGGCGCCCAGCGCGAGGGGATCAATCTGCGGGTCTCCGACAAGCTGGCCATCGCGCAGCTGCTCGACGACTTCGGGGTGGCGTTCATCGAGGGAGGGTGGCCGGGGGCCAACCCCAAGGACACCGAGTTCTTCCAGCGGGCTTCACAAGAGCTCACGCTGAGGCACGCGCAACTCACCGCGTTCGGCGCGACCCGCCGAGCCGGGGTGAAGGCCGCCGACGACCCACAGGTGGCCGCTCTGCGCGACAGCGGCGCACCGGTCGTCACCCTTGTCGCCAAGAGTGACGGCCGGCACGTCGAACGGGCCCTGCGCACGACCCTGCCCGAGAACCTCGCCATGATCGCCGACACGGTGTCCCACCTGCGCGAACACGGGCAGCGGGTGTTCGTGGACTGCGAGCACTTCTTCGACGGCTACCACCATGACCCCGAGCACGCGCTCGACGTCGTCCGCACGGCCGCCGAGGCCGGGGCGGACGTGGTCGTGCTGTGCGACACGAACGGTGGAATGCTGCCCTCCGATGTGACCCGAGTGGTCACCGAGGTCCGTGAGGCCACCGGGGCGCGCCTGGGCATCCATGCCCAGGACGACACCGGCTGCGCCGTCGCCAACACCCTCGCCGCCGTCGACGCCGGGGCCACACACGTCCAGTGCACGGCCAACGGCTACGGCGAGCGGGTCGGCAACGCCAACCTGTTCTCCGTCGTCGGCGCGCTCACCCTCAAGCAGGGGCGTGACGTCCTGCCCGAGGGCTGCCTGGCCGAGATGACCCGGGTGGCGACCGCCATCGCGGAGATCGTCAACCTCACGCCGGACACCCACCAGCCCTACGTCGGGGTGTCGGCGTTCGCGCACAAGGCCGGACTGCACGCCTCCGCGATCAAGGTCGACCCCGACCTGTACCAGCACACCGACCCCGCCCTCGTCGGCAACCGCATGCGCATGCTCGTGTCCGACATGGCCGGCCGGGCCTCGATCGAGCTGAAGGCCCAGGAGCTGGGACTGGACCTGGGCGGTGACCGCGAGCTCTCGGGCCGCGTCGTGGACCGGGTCAAGGGCCTGGAACTGTCCGGGTACAGCTTCGAGGCGGCCGACGCCTCACTGGAGCTGCTCCTGCGGGAGGAGCTCGGCGAGCCGGTGCGCTACTTCGACACCGAGTCCTGGCGGGTCATCACCGAACGACGCCCCACCAGCGGCGCCAGCCCCCTGGACGACCGGTACGAGAGCTTGACCGAGGCCACGGTGAAGCTCGCGGTCAAGGGTGAGCGCGTGATCGCCACGGCCGAGGGCAACGGCCCCGTGAACGCGCTGGACCGCGCGCTGCGCAACGCGTTGGAGGGCGTGTACACGGCCCTGGCCGGGCTGGAGCTGACCGACTACAAGGTCCGCATCCTGGAGGGTAGCTCCGGTACGAACGCCATCACGCGGATCCTCATCACCTTCAGTGACGGCGTGGGGGAGTGGACCACGGTCGGAGTGGGTCCGAACGTCGTCGACGCGTCGTGGGTGGCGCTCGAGCAAGCCGTCACCTACGGCCTGCTCAGGCAGGGCTACCCGCAGGGCTGAGACGCGAGGGGGTCGTCCTTCGGGCGCCCGACGAGAGCGAGTACCGCGCCGGAGGCGTCCGTTGAGGGCGGTGGCGGGCGACGGGCGGGCCGAAGCGAAGCGGCAGGCCCGAAACGAACACGCTCACCCGTTGTCCGGGTACACCCATCCGTTGGGTTCGCAGCCCTGGAGGTCGAGGGTCTGCTGCTGCATCACCGGTGCGGGCTCGCCCTCACCCGGGCAGAACACGTGGCCTTGGCCGAGGGTGTGGCCCACTTCGTGGTTGATCAGGTAGATCCGGTAGGTCTCCAGGTCGCCGTCGAAGTGCTCCACACCCGACACCCACCGGTTCTGGTTGATGATGGCGCGGTTGCCGTTGGCGCACGAGACGAACCCGTTGGTGCGCAGTGGAGCGCACAGCCGGTCGACGCTGTCCGGTGCGGCCAGGATCACACGGACGTCGGCGTCGTCCCCGTCCACCCGCTGGACCGATCGCTCGCCGTCGTTGCCCCAGCTACGGGGGTCACCGAGGATCTCCTCCACGGCGGCCGCGAAGTCCCCGTCGTCGCCGGGCAGCCCCTCCTCCACCTCGACGGCGAAGGTCAGCAGCGGGCCCTCGCCCATGACCTCGCTCTCACCCTCCACGGTGCTCATCTCACCGTCGGCGGTGTCGACCTCCTCCTCCACGGAACGGAGCAGGACCGGGGCGTCCTCCTCGGCCTCCTCCGACGCGCTCGCCCGCGGTTCGGGGCCGTCGCCCGGGACGACGGTGGCGGATGCGCCGACGGAGCCCCCGGAGCCGCGCTCGGCGTCCGTGCCGCCGACCGCCCCGCCCTCCAGGAGGGCGGACGCGCCGGTCTCCGCGGGGTCGCCCATGCCGGTCCGGGGCTCGGGCACGGCGACCATGAGCACGACGGAAGCGCCGGAGACCAGGCACAGGCCGAGCGCCAGGCCCATCGGATAACGGNGGGATCGCCTGCGCGAAGCGGACGTGGGCACGGGCAGCAACCTCTCGACAACGGACGTCCGTTCCAGCATGCCAGAGTCGGACCCAAAATCGCGCCAAGGTGTGACCCGGGAAGCCCGGTGCGTGGCGGGATGTCGGGCATCCGGCCCGGCGGCGTGTGCTCTCGGTGCCGGGCGCGGTTACCCTTCAACCGCAAGTGAGTCGACGGGGGTGCTGGGAGGCATCAGGTGCGTATCGCGCGTTTCGCGTCCGGGGACGACGTCGGGTTCGGGCTGGTGGAGACCGACACCGACAGTGGGGAGGACTTCGTCGCCCGACTCAACGGGCACCCCCTGCTCGGTGACATCACTCCGACCGGTGAGCGCGCCAAGCTCTCCGACGTCCGGCTCCTGTCGCCCGTCCTGCCCACCAAGGTGGTGTGCGTCGGCAAGAACTACGCCGACCACGTCGAGGAGATGCGCGAGGTGACGGGTGAGTCCACCGACGAGCCCGTGGTCTTCCTCAAGCCCTCCACGGCCGTGACCGGCCCGCAGGACCCGATCTTCCACCCCGCGGCCTCCGAGGAGGTCCACTTCGAGGGCGAGCTCGCCCTCGTCATCTCCCGGCCGTGCCGGGAGGTGCCCCGCGAACGCGCCAAGGACGTCATCTTCGGGTACACCGTGGCCAACGACGTCACCGCCCGCGACCTCCAAAAGCGCGACAAGCAGTGGACCCGGGCGAAGGGGTTCGACTCCTTCTGCCCCCTCGGCCCCTGGATCACCACCGGGCTGTCCGTCGAGGAGGCCCAGAACCTGGCCCTGACCACCACGGTCGACGGCGAGGTCCGACAGGACGGGCACACGTCCCGGTTCATCCACGACATCCCGTCCGTCATCGAGTACGTCACCTCGTTCATGACCCTGCTCCCGGGCGACGTGGTTCTCACGGGCACCCCGGCGGGTGTGGGCCAGGTGCGGGTCGGTCAGGAGGTCGCGGTGACCGTCGAGCGGCTCGGCGCCATCCGCAACCGCGTGGTCGCCCGTGACTGACGCCGCGCGCCCTGGAACCGCCCCGTCGTGAGCGGCCCCTGACCCGCCGTGACCAGGGGCGGTCCGGTGCGACCCGGACGTGGGCCGCGGTCGCGAGCCGTGCGCCCCGACCCCCGGCGGAACCGGGGGCGGCGGTACGCTCTGCCTACCGCCGCCCCCGAGACAACGGGAGGATCCCCGTGGCCACGCGCCGACGCCCAGTACCGCTCGTCATCGCCGGAGCGCTGGCGATCGCGCTCGTCGCGCTGGGCGGAGGCCTCTGGGCCCTCACCCGGTTCGGACCCGTTGACCGCGACCCCGCGCAGGAGGCCCCCGTGCGCGAACCCAGCCGCGTCATGATCGCCGGCGACTCGATGACCCAGGGCGCCAACGGCGACTGGACCTGGCGCTACCACCTGTGGAACCACCTCGCCCCGCACGTCGACGATCTGGACTTCGTCGGTCCCTACAGCGACCCGGCGACCCGGGACATGATGTTCCCGGTGCCGACCGCCGAGGACGACGGGTCGGGCGCCTCGCGGGAGCCGACCGACCCGTCCGCGACCGGCTGGCCCGGCGCGGATGGGGACCCCGCCACGGTCGAGTACCGTGACCCCGGCTTCGACCAGGACCACAACGCCCTGTGGGGGCGCACCCTGCTCGACGCGCTCGGCTCCATCGAGGAGGAGGTCCGGGTCCACCAGCCGGACGTGCTGTGCGTCATGATCGGCGTCAACGACCTTCTGTGGCCGGTGGAGCCCGAGGAGATGGAGCGGCGCCTACGCGACTACGTGGAGGCCGCCCGGCGGGGCAACCCGGACCTGCGCGTGGTGGTCGCCGAGGCGCTCCCCATCGCCCTCACCGAGACCGACGAGGGCTTCGCGCTGCGTGTGTACGCCTACAACGAGATCGTCCGCGAGGTGGCCGCGGACCTGACCACGGCAGCCTCCCCCGTGGTCAGCGTGAACGTGGCCGGAACGGACGGCTGGGACCCGGCGGTGGACGCCTACGACGGCACCCACCCCAACTCCGGTGGCGAGCTGAAGATCGCCGCGGCCTTCGCCGACGCCCTCTCGATCCAGTTCGGCATGGGTCCCGCCTACCCCCGGCCCCTGTCCGCCACGACCTGACCCGGGGCGGCCTCCCCCCGACCCGGCCCTCTCCTCCCGGCACGGTATTCCCACCAGCGATGTTCCGGGAGTGCACGTCCACCCCCGATACCCTGGTGGCCGTGACTGAGACTCCTATTCGCACCCGATTCGCCCCGTCCCCCACGGGCATGTTCCACGTGGGCGGCGCCCGCTCCGCGCTCTTCAACTGGGCCCTGGCACAGCAGAGCCCCGAGGGGCGCATGGTGCTCCGCGTCGAGGACACCGACGCGGCCCGCAACCGTCCGGAGTGGACCGACGGCATCATCCGCGCGCTGGCCTGGCTGGGGATCAGTGACGCCGACCCGCACTTCGAGGGACCCTACTTCCAGTCGTCCTACGCCGACCAGCACCGCGAGACCGCCCAGCGCCTGCACGCGGACGGCCGCGCCTACTACTGCGACTGCACCCGCGACCAGGTGCAGGAGCGCCGCGACAACCCGAACCTGGGCTACGACGGCTTCTGCCGTGACCGCGGGCTGGAGCCCGGGCCGGGGCGCGCCCTGCGGTTCCGCGTCCCCGACGGCGGGCCGACGGTCGTCGAGGACCGGATCCGCGGCCGGGTGGAGTTCGACCACGCCGCCATCGAGGACTTCGTGATCGCCCGCGCCGACGGTTCCCCGCTCTTCGTCCTGGCCAACGTGGTCGACGACGTCGAGATGCGTATCACCCACGTCATCCGCGGTGAGGAGCACCTGTCCAACACCCCCAAGCAGCAGCTGCTGTGGGAGGCGCTGGGCCTGACCCCGCCGGTGTGGGCGCACCTGCCCGTGATCGTCAACGAGCAGCGCAAGAAGCTGTCCAAGCGCCGCGACAAGGTCGCTCTGGAGTCCTATCAGGAGGAGGGTTACCTCGCCGAGGCGATGGTGAACTACCTCATGCTGCTGGGCTGGGCGCCGGGCGACGACCGCGAGATCATGCCGTGGTCGCAGATGCAGCCGCTGTTCAGCGTGGCCGACGTCAACAGCTCCAGCGCCTTCTTCGACGAGAAGAAGCTGCGCGCCTTCAACGGCGAGTACATCCGTGCCCTGGAGCTGGACGACTTCATCCACCGCTGCCAGCCCTGGCTGTCCGGTGACGCCGCCCCCTGGGACCCGGCCGACTACGACGCCGCCGTGTTCCGGGCGGTCGCCCCGCTCGCGCAGAGCCGGGTGGCCGTGCTCAGCGAGATCGTGCCCAACGTGGACTTCCTCTTCCTCAGCGAGCCCGTGGAGGACGAGAAGAGCTGGAACAAGGCGATGAAGCCGGGTGTGGGCAGGGAGATGCTGGAGGCCGCCCAGGCCCGCTTCGCCGACCCGGGCCAGGAGTGGACCGCCGACGCGTTGAAGACCGCCACGGAGGAGACCGGCGCCTCGCTCGGGCTCAAGCTCGGCAAGGCACAGGCGCCCGTGCGCGTCGCGGTGACCGGGCGTACGGTCGGCCTGCCGCTGTTCGAGTCGCTGGAGGGGCTCGGCCGCGAGCGGGTCCTGTCCCGGATCGGTGCCGCCCTGGAGCGGCTCCGGAACCAGGAGAAGGACGCCGCGCAGGCGTGACCAGGCGGGGTGGCCGGGGCCACAGGCCGGCCACCCCGATTTCGGTTCGCGAGCACTCCGAATGTCCGCTAGAGTTAACGACGTCGCCGAGGGGGACAGGGAAGCGAAAGCGACCAGGTCCCACTGAAAGCACTGGGCTATGGTGTAATCGGCAGCACGACTGATTCTGGTTCAGTTAGTCTAGGTTCGAGTCCTGGTAGCCCAGCTCCGGTCTCGCGGTTCGCCGTGAGCCGCACGGGTCATCGACCCAAGGTGCGCCCCCGTCGTCTAGTGGCCTAGGACGCCGCCCTCTCAAGGCGGTAACGGCGGTTCGAATCCGCTCGGGGGTACCACAGGGAGAGGCTCCCACACCGTGGGAGCTTCCTTTCTGGTCAGCGCTTGTCGCTGATGTCCGGTTCGAGCGGGTATCGTAGTCTTCACGATCGCGCTTGGATCGCCCGGCCCCCGTCGTCTAGTGGCCTAGGACGCCGCCCTCTCAAGGCGGTAACGGCGGTTCGAATCCGCTCGGGGGTACACATAACGAAGGCCCCGCTCCCACGGAGCGGGGCCTTCGGCGCGCACGGGGCCGGTTCCCGGACCGCCGGCAGCGGAACAGCCGCGAGTCCAGCCGGGACAGCCGCTCCCGGCCCAGGGGCGCGAACGGACTCCCGGTGTCCCTCACTCCCCCCGGGCGCCGACCAGGGCGGCCGTCCTCGCCAACTCCTCCTCCGGGCCGCCCGACGCGGCCATCATCGCCACGAGCTGGTCGAGCAGCCATTCGGCCAGGGCGTCGGCGGTCATCCCCCGTTCCCGGAGCCAGCGCATCACCGCGGTCTCCACGACCGAGTTCCAGCACCGCAGCGCCAGGACCAACCTGGGGGAGGGGTCCGTGACCCCGACACGGTCCAGGACCAGCAGCACCGTCGCGTCGCGCACACGGTCTATCTCGGCCTCGGTCTCCTCGGTGGCGACCATCGACCCGCCGTTGAGCAGCGCCGCGTACGCCGGAGCGTAGGAGTCGGCGAAGGTGATGAACGCGCGCAGGCCGAACCGCAGTTGGTCCGGCAGCGGAAGGCCGTCCGGGGGGACCAGCCGCGTGATCAGTTCGTCCATCGCCTTCGCCAGCGCCTCACGACGCAGTTCGGCCATGTTGGGGAAGTAGCGGTAGACCAGTGCCCGCGACACGTCCGCTTCCTCCGCGATCTCCTCCGGTGTGACCTCACCGGGCGGGCGCCGCGCGAACACGCGCAGCGCCGTCTGGATCAGGTCCTCCCGGCGTTCCTGTGGCGCCATGCGGCGGGGCCGCCGCCTGGTCCCCGGCGTGGCCGCCGGGGCCTCCGACCGTGTGGTCACCCGCGCCTGGTGACGGTCGGTCCTGTGAGACACCACGGTCGTCGTGACCTCCTGGGAACGTCGTACGCCTTTCCCCGAACCTACCCGCCCGGGCGTGGACTCCGCCGTCCACGCCCGGGATCTCACACGTCGACGACCAGCCGCTCGCCCGCCCGGGCCCGCGACACGCACAACGCGAACTCCCCGCCGCGCGGTGAGCCGCCGGTGGGACGGTCCCGGTGGTCGGGAGCGCCCTCCAACAGGGGCACCCGGCAGGTGCCGCAGAAACCCTGGCGGCAGGGGGACGGG
>NZ_ANBC01000243.1 GCF_000341125.1 Nocardiopsis lucentensis DSM 44048
GGGCGCGAACCGTTCCGAGAAGAACGGCGCACTGTTCGGGACCCGGTCGCGCACGGCGTTGATCAGCGGTGCCGGGCCGCACACGTACACCGCCGTCCCCGGGGTGAGCCCCGCCAGGATCTCCTCCGCGTCGGGGACGCCGTACTCGTCGTCGGGGCGCACGAACACGTCCACGCCGTCGGGGAGCTCGCCGGTGAACGGCATACTCTCCCGCGAGCGGCCGGTGTACACCATCCGGAAGGGGGTCCCCGAACGGTGCGCCTCGCGCACCATCGGCAGGATCGGGGTGACGCCGATCCCGCCCGCGACGAACAGGTACCGGTCGGCGCGGGCGAAGGGGAAGGCGTTGCGCGGACCGCGCAGCCCCAGCGCGTCGCCCTCCCCCAGCGCGTGCACCAGGCCCGACCCGGTGCCGTCCGGGATCCGGCGGACGGCGATCCGGTAGGAGGAGCGGTCGCGGGGGTCCCCGCTGAGAGAGTACTGGCGTACGACACCGCCGCCCAGGACCACGTCCACGTGGTGCCCGGGCTGCCAGGCGGGCAGCGGTGTGCCCGGCTCCTCGTGGACCAGGGTGAGCGCGGCGACGTCCGGTGCCGGGCGCTCCACCCGCGCGACCCGGACCGGCAGGTTCCCGGTGGGTGCCGGGGGCGGGTGCCCCGGCGGCAGCTTCGCGGTGATCGGCTCCACCGTGTCCGCAAGACGCGCGATCCGCCGGATGAAGCGGTCGGGGCCGCCACCGCGGAACAGACTCCTGGGCGGCCTGGGGCGGGCGTAGTACTCGGCGCTGTGCTTGACACCGGAGGCGCCGTGGTCCCCGCGGTCGGTGCCGGTCACCGGGACGCCCCCTGCCCGGCGGCCTCGGCCGCGCGGGCGGCGGGGGAGACGGCCAGGTAGGCGACGGCCTGACTCGTGGACCCGTGCTGGGAGGGGTGGTACTTCCGGCGCAGGTACTCGGGCACGGCACGGACCAGGCGGCCCACGTGCGGGATCAGGCCGCGCTTGGCGTCGCGCAGGGCCCAGGAGGCGCGCGGTACGCGCCCGTCGACGCGGCCCCGCAGGTGGGGGTCGGCGCGGACGAGGAACGCCACGCCGCGCACCCACAGGGCGGCGAGCACGGTCGCCGAGATCCCCATCGCCAGGGCGCGGCGGCGATAGCCCCCGTCCACGTGCATGTACAGGTCGAAGGCGACCGCGCGGTGCTCGACCTCCTCCGCGCCGTGCCACCGCAGCAGGTCGAGCATGGTCTCGTCGGCGCCGGCCCGGTCGAGCTCCTTCGCGTCGAGCACCCACTGGCCGAGGACGGCGGTGTAGTGCTCGATCCCGGCGATGATCGCCAGACGGGTACGCAGCCAGGACTCGGCGCTTCGTCCGGTGAGGTCGCGGTCGCCGAGCACGATCCGGAAGAGCCAGGCGATCTGCTCCACGTACGGTGTCGGGTCCAGCCCGTGGGCGTCCATGTGGTCGAGCACGCCCGCGTGCGCCTCGGCGTGCACGGCCTCCTGACCGATGAACCCGAGGACCTGCTCGCGGAGCTGGTCGTCGGTGATGTACGGGACGGCCTGTTTGAAGACCTCGACGAACCACCGCTCACCCTCGGGCAGCAACAGGTGCAGCACGTTGATGACGTGGGTGGCGAACGGTTCGCCGGGGATCCAGTGCAGGTCCAGGCGGCTCCAGTCGAACTGGACGTCGCGGGCGTGCAGGACGAGGCGGTCGGGTTCGTCCGGACGGAGTTCGGTGCCGGTGGCCCCGGGGTCGGTGCTCATGGTGTGCCTCCAGTGCGGTGCTGGGTTGGGGGAGGGCCGGGTCAGACCGGCGGGGAGAAGCGGGCGGCGGCGCGCATCGCGCCGGGGCTGAGACGGGACAGCAGCAGACCCGCGTGGGCCTCGCCGGTGACGGGGACGATCTCCGGGTCGCGGTCCAGGGCGTCGGCGATGCGTCGGGCCGCCTTCTCGGGGGTGTAGCCGCGCAGCCGGTAGAGCCGGTTGAGCCGGTCCTTGGCGCCGGAGCGCTCGCCCATGCCCGACAGCCGGGCGTTCGAGATGATCCCGGTGTTGATCAGGCCGGGGCAGACGGCGGTGACGGTGACACCGCCGGCGGCGAGCTCGCCGCGCAGACTCCGGCTGAGCATGAGGACGGCGGCCTTGGTGGTGGCGTAGGCGCCGTAGACCCGGGAGGGCAGGTAGGAGGCGGCCGAGGCGGTGTTGACGATGCGGCCGCCGCCTCCGGACCCGACCATCATCGGGGCGAAGGCGCGGCAGCCGTGGACCACGCCCCACAGATTGATGTCCACGACCCGCTCCCAGTCCTCGGCGGTGGTGTCCAGGAAGGGGCCGGCCACACCGATCCCCGCGTTGTTGACCACGAGGTCGGGGACTCCGTACTCGTCGCGGACCCACTCGGCGAGCTTGGCCATGGCGGCGGCGTCGGTGACGTCCACGCGCTGGGCGCCCGCGCCGGGTGTGAGCATGGCGGACAGCTCGGCGGTGCGCTCGGCGGCGGGGCCGTTGATGTCGACGGCCACGATCCGGGCACCGCGCTCGGCGAGTTCGAAGCACAGCGAGCGGCCGATGCCGCTGCCCGCCCCGGTGACCACGGCGACCTGGCCGGTGAAGGCTCCGCCGTGGCGCCGGGCCTGCTGCGCGGTGCGGACACGGCGCGGGCGGGGCGCCCCCGATTCGATCTCCTCGACGAGGGAGCGCACACGCGTGACGACGGCGGCCGGACGTGAACGCAGGGTCCAGTGGCCGCCCTGGAAGCGATGGAAGCGCAGGTCATCGACCCAGCGGGCGGCGTTGGACTGGATCTGGTCGATCATGAACGCGTCCCGGGTGGGCGCCAGGACCTGGACGGGCACGTCGGTGCGGCGCTCACCGGGGCGGATGAGGCGGGGGAGCATGTTGGCCCGGTAGAGCGCGAGTCCGTTGAGGTAGTCGCGGGTGGCTCGCCGGGCGGGGGCGTGCGGTCCGCCGCCGATCCGTTCGAGCGCGGACAGTGTGAGGCCGCCGATACCGGTCAGCCAGGCGGCCTCGGGGATTCCGGGCAGGTGGAAGAACCCGATGTAGCCCGAGCGCACGGACTGGCGCAGCGCGTGGCGCAGGCCGTCGGGGCGGCGGCGGAACCAGTGGCCCACGTGGTCGAGGTCGGGTCCGGAGACCGCCGTGTAGGAGGCGAAGCGGTGGGCGTGGGCGGGCTCGGTGACCGCGTGCCAGGACTGTATGGCGCCCCAGTCGTGGCCGACGAGGTGGACGGGCGTGTCCGGGCTGACCGCGTCGGCGACGGTGACCACGTCCCGGGCGAGCTGGTCCATCCGGTAGCCGGCGCGGGCGTCGGGGGCGGGGG
>NZ_ANBC01000244.1 GCF_000341125.1 Nocardiopsis lucentensis DSM 44048
GGCGCCGCGCACGTCATAGGCGACGACGTGGTGGTCGGCGGCGAGGTCCGTGGCGAGGGCGTCCCAGACGGAGGCGTTGTCGGGGTAGCCGTGGACGAGCAGGAGCGTGGGACGCGCGGGGTCCCCGGCGGTGTGGACGGCCAGGCGCTGGCCGTCGGAGGCGGTGACGTGGCCGCGGGGGCGCAACGGGGAGTTCATCGGGTCACCTCGCTGGTGGCGGTGGTGGAGGGTGAGGGGAGGGCGCGGGAGTCCCACCTGCGCACGTGCGGCAGGGCGTCGTCGAGCCAGTAGGCGTCGTCCTCGGTGACGACGAGGATCTCCTCGAACTTCACGCCGATGTCGCGGAAGCCGATGTGGGGTTCGACCGCCCACATGCCGGGGGTGGCCGGGTGGGCGGAGATGTCGCCGTCCGCCCACAGGGGGGAGCGGTGGTGCATGCGTTCGACGACGAGGTCGCCGACGAGGGTCTGGAGGGAGCGGACCCCGAAGCCCGCGACGATCGCTCGGGGCAGCCTCGATCGCACCTTCCCGACCTGGTGGGCGATGACGCGGCCTGGATAGACCTGGTGGCGGTTGTCGTAGCCCTGGTCGCGGATGAGGGCGTCGACGGAGCGGTAGACGTCCTGGAGGGTGTCGCCCGCGCGGACCCGCTCGACGATCAGGCGGCGGTGGGCACGCAGGTCGTCCATGAGCCGGTCGTGCAGGGGGTTCTCGCCGAGGTATCCGGAGTAGCCGATGTCGGCGACGTATCCGTCGCGGACGGGGGCGCAGTCGAGGATGAACGGCATTCCCTCCTCCAGCCTGCGCCGGGACGGGAAGAACTGGAGGGGCACTGTGAAGCCTCGGAAGGCGGTGCGGTCACCGAACCAGGCGAAGGGGGTGTGGAACCAGTCCTGGACCCCGTGTCCTTCGAGGTGCTCACGGATGCGGCGGGCCGCCTCGCGTTCGGTGACACCGGGTTCGAGGGTCGCCGCCACGTCACCGGCGGCCTGGTAGGCGAGCTGTTGGAGCTCGCGGAAGGCGTCGAGCTCAGCCTGAGGGGGTGTGTTCCCGGTCACTTTCGTGTGAGACATTCTGTCATGTTAGACATCCTGTCAATAAGTGTCCACGGTCGGGGTGCCTTTCCCGAGCACGCGAACGACCGCGTCCGCCGGGGTTCGGCGGGCGCGGTCGTCGGCCGGTGTGTCGTGGGGTTGGCGGTGGTGGCTGGTGGTGCGGGGACTACGGGGCGGCGGGCATCGGTTGTGGGTGGTGGGTCGGGTTTTGTTTCTTGGAACGGTCACCCCAGGGGGTTTTCGTCCGGCCGTCGGCGGGGTTCCTGTGGATGGGGCCGCGCCGTGGGCGTCCGCCTGAGGGTGCCCGTCCTGCCGCGGAGCGGCCCCTCAGGCGGTGATGGGCGGCGGGCGGGCCGAAGCGAGGCGGCGGGACCAGGAAAGGTACTGCCTACCGCCCCTCGTAGGTGTGCAGCGACTCGCTGATCTTCTCGGCGGCCGACAGCACCGCCTGGGAGTGCATCCGACCGGGTGAGCGGGTCAGGCGCTCTATCGGTCCGGAGACTGAGACGGCGGCGATCACGCGCCCGCCCGGGCCGGACACCGGGGCCGACACCGAGGCGACGCCCTGCTCGCGTTCGGCCACGCTCTGGGCCCAGCGGCGGCGGCGTACCTGGGCCAGGCTGGCCGCCGTGAAGCGGGCGCCCACCAGGGAGCGGCGAATGCGGTCGGGGTCCTCCCAGGCGAGCAGCACCTGGGCGGCCGAACCGGCGTTCATGGGCAGTTCGCTGCCGACGGGCACGGTGTCGCGCAGTCCGCTGGTGCGCTCGGAGGCGGCCACGCAGACCCGCAGGTCGCCCTGACGGCGGTAGAGCTGGGCGCTCTCCCCGGTCAGGTCACGCAACTGGACGAGCACGGGCGCGGCCACGGCCAGGAGTCGATCCTCGCCGGTGGCGATGGAGAGCTCGCCCAGTCGCGGACCCAGCACGAACCGGCCCTGGCTGTCGCGGGCGACCATGCGGTGCCGCTCCAGGGCGACGGCCAGGCGATGCGCGGTGGGCCGCGCCAGACCGGTGATCTGTACCAGCTGGGCGAGGGATGCCGGACCCGATTCCAACGCATCGAGGACGGACATCGTCTTGTCCAGCACACCGACGCCGCTGGATGAGCTAGAGTTGTCCATGACTTGATATTGCCGTCTCGAAATATGGAATGCAAGTCAGCCCGCACGTCCGCGCTGGGTCCACCACGACACGGGCCCGAGACGAAGAACGAGAGAGGCGATCGCCCATGGCACGCACGATGGCCGAGAAGGTCTGGGAGGAGCACGTCGTCCGACGTGCCGACGGCGAGCCGGACCTGCTCTACATCGACCTCCACCTGGTCCACGAGGTGACCAGCCCGCAGGCCTTCGAGGGCCTGCGCCTGGCCGGTCGTTCCGTGCGGCGCCCCGACCTCACGATCGCGACCGAGGACCACAACGTCCCCACTCAGAACCTGCTCGCCCCGATCGCCGACCCCGTCTCCCGCAAGCAGGTCGAGACCCTGCGCAAGAACTGCTCGGACTTCGGGGTGCGCCTGCACCCCATGGGTGACATCGATCAGGGCGTCGTGCACGTCGTCGGCCCCCAGCTGGGCCTGACCCAGCCCGGCATGACCATCGTCTGCGGTGACAGCCACACCAGCACCCACGGCGCGTTCGGCGCGCTGGCCTTCGGCATCGGCACCAGCCAGGTCGAGCACGTGCTGGCCACCCAGACGCTGCCCCTGGCCCCCTTCAAGACCATGGCCGTCACGGTCAACGGCACGCTCAAGCCAGGTGTGTCGGCCAAGGACATCATCCTCGCGGTCATCGCCAAGATCGGCACCGGCGGTGGCCAGGGCTACGTCATCGAGTACCGCGGCGAGGCCATCGAGTCGCTGTCGATGGAAGCCCGCATGACGGTGTGCAACATGTCCATCGAGGCGGGCGCCCGTGCCGGGATGATCGCCCCCGACCAGACCACGTTCGACTACATCCGGGGCCGGGACCACGCCCCGAAGGGCGAGGACTTCGACGCGGCGGTCGAGCACTGGAAGAGCCTGCGCACCGACGAGGGCGCCGTCTTCGACGCTGAGGTGGTCCTGGACGCCGACGAGCTGAGCCCGTTCGTCACCTGGGGCACCAACCCCGGCCAGGGCGTTCCGCTGGACGCCTCCGTGCCCGACCCCGCCTCCTTCGCGGACTCCAGCGCCCGCGCCGCCGCGGAGAAGGCCCTGGCCTACATGGACCTGGCCCCCGGCACGCCGATGCGCGAGGTGAGCGTCGACACCGTCTTCCTGGGGTCGTGCACCAACGGCCGGATCGAGGACCTGCGCACCGCGGCCGAGATCATGCGGGGCCGCAAGGTCGCCGACGGTGTCCGCATGCTGGTCGTTCCCGGCTCCATGCGGGTCAAGGAGCAGGCCAACGAGGAGGGGCTCGGCCGGGTCTTCGAGGAGGCCGGGGCCGAGTGGCGCGAGGCCGGGTGCTCGATGTGCCTGGGCATGAACCCGGACCAGCTCAAGCCGGGGGAGCGCAGCGCCTCCACGTCCAACCGCAACTTCGAGGGCCGTCAGGGGCGCGGAGGTCGTACGCACCTGGTGTCGCCGCAGGTGGCCGCGGCCACGGCGGTGCGCGGAACGCTGTCCTCGCCCGCCGACCTGGTGTCCCTGTAGGACCCCGACCAGCTAGGAGAGACCTGTCATGGAGAAGATCGACGTCCACACCGGTCGGGCCGTCCCGCTGCGCGCCAGCAACGTCGACACCGACCAGATCATCCCCGCCGTCTACCTCAAGCGTGTGAGCCGGACCGGCTTCGAGGACGGCCTGTTCGCCGAGTGGCGCGGGAGCGACCCCGACTTCGTCCTGAACCGCCCTGAGTACTCCGGTGCGTCCGTGCTGGTGGCGGGTCCGGACTTCGGCACCGGCTCCTCGCGTGAGCACGCCGTGTGGGCCCTGAAGGACTACGGTTTCCGCGCGGTGCTCTCGTCGCGCTTCGCGGACATCTTCCGGGGCAACTCGCTCAAGGGCGGGCTGCTGACCATCCTGCTGCCGCAGGAGGTCATCGAGAAGCTGTGGGAGACCGTCGAGGCCGACCCCGGCACCGAGGTGACCGTCGACCTGGTCAACCGCGAGGTCCGTGCCCCGGGCGTCCAGGAGTCCTTCGAGCTGGACGACTACACCCGGTGGCGGCTGATGGAGGGGCTGGACGACATCGCCCTGACGCTGCGTCACACGGAGGGGATCGGGGCGTTCGAGGAGACGCGCAAGCGCTGGCTTCCGGTGACCCTGTAGGCGCCGGAACGTGCTCTGGAGCGGGGTCGGAGGGGTGTGTGACGCAGTACACCCGCCGACCCCGAAATATTTTACCTTTACTTGGTGTGACCAGCCGCTTGCAGGGTTTGCGTCCTCAATCTCGTCATGTGACGTGCCCGGAATCCGGTTATACGTAGGCATTTGAGGCTCACACAAGGGGGCAAAAGGGACTCGTGGGACGGCGTCCCACGAGTCGGTTCCACTGCCTTCCGTAGCTGGCTCGCAGGTGGGGAAGGGGCCGACACGCCTTCCCCACAGGCGTTTGTATTTGTGTAACGGGCCGAGCTTCCCCTAATTTCGTGCGAGCAAGGGGGAACCGGAGGAACCTTATGAACAAGCGTGACCTGATCGACGCGATCTCCGATCGGCTCGGAGACAAGAAGACCGCGACCGAAGCGGTCAACGCTGTGCTTGAGACCATTCAGGCCACCGTGGCGTCGGGCGACAAGGTCGCCATCACGGGCTTCGGCGTGTTCGAGAAGTCCGAGCGCGCGGCCCGCACCGCGCGCAACCCCGCCACCGGGGAATCCATCAACGTCCCCGCGAGCTTCGTTCCGAAGTTCCGCGCCGGCGCTGACTTCAAGGCCCTGGTCAACGACGGGAAGAAGTAGTCCCACCGCCGAACGGCGACGGGTGGGCTCCGCCCGGGTCCCTGACAGGGGCCCGGGCGGAGCGCTGTTCGGGGGCGGTGTCGACCGCGGGGGCGAGGCCGCCCGGCCCGGGGTGGACCCCCGCCGTGGGAGTGCGGTCGCCCATCCGCTCCAGCAGCTCCCGGGTGCGCGCCCCCACCCCCAGTCGGACCGCCGCGCGCAGGTCCTCCGGTGTGTCCACGTCCCGCCGGACGGAGTCGACGTCCGCGACCACCAGTTCCCGGGCGCCCGAAGCCAGATGCCGGGCGCGGGAGGCGCCCTCGAAGGCGGGCAGGAACGGGGCCCCGGGGGCCGAGGCGAGCGCGGTCGTGCCCACCCCGGGCGCGTCCGGCAGGAAGGACCGGCGCTGACCGGCCGCCGCCGTCAGGACCCGGCCGAGTTCGTCGGGGCGCAGCGCGGGCAGGTCCGCGGACAGGGCGCACACCCCTGATCCGGGCAGGCGCCGCCGCGCGACCGCCGCCCCGTGCCGCAGCGCGGGATTGAGGCCCGTTCCCGGCTCACCGCCGACCACCACCGCGCCCAGGGCGGCGAGCTCGTCGCGGGCCCGGTCGTCGTCGGTGACCGCGAAGACCGAGGAGACCTCGGGGCAGGCGAGCGCGGCGGCCACGGTGTCGCAGGCCACGGCCAGCGCCAGGTCGCCCCGGAACGGTCCGGCGGCCCGGGCCAGTCGCGACTTGGCTCGGTCGAGGTGCTTGACTGGGACGATCAGGGACCAGCGCACCCCGGCGCGCGCGGCCCCGTCTCGCTCTCCGAAGCCGGTCACGGTCCCCCCGGGGCGTCGGTACGGCAAGGGCAGTGACACGAGGGTAGGCGCTCGGGGACGGGCGCGGCGCGGGGCCCGGGCGGATTTCGGGCCGGTGACCTGCCCGGTGACGTGCGTCTCCGGGCTGGAGGAGCGGGTACCGGTTCGCCCTAGACTGAACCGGTCGTGCTCCGGGGTCCGGACGGGCCCGGAGCGATGAAGTGAGGAGTCCCGTGGCCAAGCAACGAGAATCGCGATGGGTGAAGGTGGTCGTGGCGTGCATCGTGCGCCCCCTCCTCAGGCTGGTGACCAAGCCCGTCTGGTCGGGAACGGAGCACGTTCCCGCCGAGGGCGGGGTGATCATCGCCGCCAACCACCTGTCCACGGTCGACCCGCTGACGGTCGCGCACTTCATGTACGTGGGGGTTCGTCGCTGGCCGACCTTCACCATGAAGGACGCGGTCATGCGGATCCCGGTGGTGCGGTCGGTGGCCAAGAGCACGGGGCAGATCCCCATCAAGCGCGGCAGCACGGACGCCGTCAAGGCCCTGCACGAGGCCGAACTGGCGCTCACGCGGGACGGCGCCTCGGTGATCTTCTACCCGGAGGGCACCTGCACGCGTGACCCCGAGCTGTGGCCGATGACCGCCAAGACCGGAGTGGCCCGTCTGGCGCTGACCACGGGGGTTCCCGTGGTACCGGTGGCGCACTGGGGCGAGCAGAACCTCCTCCCGTACCAGGGGGACAAGAAGCTCAGCCTGTTCCCGCCCAAGCGCGTGGAGTTCCGCGCCGGACCGCCGGTGGACCTGGACCGTTTCCGGGACAGGCCGCTGACCGCCACGATCCTGAACGAGGCCACCGAGGCGATCATGCGCGACATCACCGCGCTCCAGGCCAAGATCCGGGGCGAGGAGCCGCCGGCGGTGCCCTACGACATGAAGCGGGCGCGGGTCCAGGCCCGGCCCGAACGCGACGGTGAGACGGCCGGCGGGGGTTCGGCGGAGAAGACCGCAGCGGGTGAGGACGACAACGGGAAGAACGAGGCGTGACGGGGCGGATGGACAGCGACAAGGTGAGGATCGCCGTGCTTGGCGCCGGTTCCTGGGGGACCGTGTTCGCCAACATCGTCGCGGACGCGGCGGACCGGGCGCGGAGGGAGGAGCCGGGGGGTCCGGCGGTCGATGTCGTGCTGTGGGGGCGGCGCGCGTCGGTCGTGGACGCGATCAACGCGACCTCCGAGAACCCGGACTACTTCCCCGGGATCGAGCTGAACCCGAGACTGCGCGCGACCGCCGACGCGGCCGAGGCGGTCGCCGACGCCGACGTGGTGGTGCTGGCGGTTCCGTCCCAGTCGCTGCGGGCCAACCTCGTCCAGTGGCGGGAGCACCTGCGTGAGGACGCGGTGATCGTCAGCCTGATGAAGGGCGTGGAGCTGGGCACGCAGCTGCGGGTCAGCCAGATCGTCGCCGAGGTCCTGGAGTACCCGAAGGAGCGGATCGCCGTGGTCTCCGGGCCCAACCTGGCCCGGGAGATCGCCGAGCGCCAGCCCGCCACCGCCGTCGTGGCCTGCCCCCAGGAGGAGACCGCGGTCTGGCTCCAGGGGCTGTTCAAGGCGCCGTACTTCCGCCCCTACACCAGTACCGACCTGGTCGGGGTGGAGATCGGCGGGGCGATGAAGAACGTCATCGGGCTCGCCGTCGGCGTGGCCGAGGGAATGGGCTTCGGGGACAACACCAAGGCCTCCCTCATCACCCGGGGGCTGGCCGAGACGACGCGGCTCGCCGTGACCCTCGGCGCCGACGAGCACACCCTGTCCGGCCTGGCCGGATTGGGTGACCTCGTGGCGACATGCTCCTCGCCACTGTCGCGTAACCGAACATTCGGTGAGAAACTGGGCGCGGGCAAGACCCTGGAACAGGTCGTCGCGGAGACCAGTCAGACGGCCGAGGGGGTCAAGTCCTCGGAGTCGATCCTCGAACTGGGTTGGCGGCACGGGGTCGACATGCCGATCACCGAGGCCGTCGTCAAGATGATGCACCACGACCTGAGCCCCGCCGAGGCGCTGGCCGCGTTCATGGCGCGCAGCGCCAAGCCCGAACGCTACGGGGTCTGAGAGAGAGCAGTATGCCGCACGTACCCGCCCCCGGACCCGAAACGGAGTTCACCCGGGCGCTGAACCTGCCGTCGGCGCCGGTTCCGGCCGAGCGTCCGATGCGGATGCCCGTCCACCGGGCCACCACCTACGAGTTCCACACCTCGCAGGAGTACGCCGACGTGCTGGCGGGGACCCAGGAGGGGTACTCCTACGCGCGGATCGACAGCCCGACGGTGGACGCGTTCGCCGAGGGGGTCGCCGCGCTGGAGGGCGCCGGGCTGCGCACGCGGGTGCGGGGACAGGCCTTCGCGTCGGGTATGGCGGCGATCAGCACGGTGCTCATGGCGTTGACCGAGGCCGGTGCGCACGTCGTGGCGGCTCGGTCGATCTACGGCAACACGCACTCGCTGCTCGGCGGACTGCTCCGGAGGTTCGGCGTGCGCACGGACTTCGTGGACGTCACCGACCTGGACGCGGTGCGGGCGGCCGTGCGCCCGGACACGGCCGTGCTGTTCACCGAGACGCTGTCCAATCCCACCATGGCGGTGTCCGACCTGCCCGAACTGGCGCGGATCGCGCGGGAGGCGGGTGCGACCCTCGTCGTGGACTCCACGTTCGCCTCCCCCGTGGTGTGCCGTCCGCTGGAGCACGGGGCCGACGTCGTCGTGCACTCGGCGACCAAGTTCATCGGCGGGCACAGCGACGCCACGGGCGGTGTGGCGGTGGCCGCGCCCGAGTTGATCGACCGGATCCGGGCGGCCCGGATCGACCTGGGGCCGTGCCTGGCCCCGGACGAGGCCTACCTGCTGCACCGGGGCTTGGAGACACTGCCGCTGCGGGTGGCGCGGCAGTGCGAGTCCGCCGCCGCGTTCGCCGCGGCGCTGGAGGGGCACTCCGCGGTGGAGCGGGTCGACCACCCGTCCCTGGCCTCGCATCCGCAGACGGAGCTGGCCGCGAAGCTGTTCGACGCCGGGCGGTGCGGCGCGGTCGTGACCGTGCACCCGCGTGGTGGGCAGGAGGCCGGGATGCGCTTCGCCGACCGCATCCGGCTGGGCACGGTCGCCGCCTCGTTGGGCGGGACGCACACGCTGGTGGGGCACGTCGCCTCCACCACGCATCGCCAGATGAGCGAGACCGAGCTCGCGGACGCGGGTATCTCCCCTGGAGCGGTGCGGTTCTCCATTGGTCTGGAGGACCCCCAGGACCTCATCGACGACGCCCTCGCGGCGCTTGATGCGGACATCTGACACAAACGGGGCGCTTTCCCGGTTCCGGTTCCACCAAAAGGCGAGATAAGGTCAGGCAGCATGTCGTCCGAGCAGCGCAAGATTCGGGTCGCCGTCGTCTTCGGCGGTCGTAGTTCCGAGCATGAGATCTCCTGCGTCACCGCGGGCAGTGTCCTGTCCGTCGTCGACCACGACCGCTACGAGATCGTGCCGGTCGGCATCACCAAGACCGGCAACTGGGTTCTGGCCCCGGCCGACCCCGAACGGTTGCGGATCGACGAGGCGACCAAGGCGCTGCCGACCGTCGCCGAGGACGGCACGGACCTGGCACTACCCTTCGACTCCGTCGGTCAGCTGATGACCGTCGACCCCGAGCGGGGCGTGGAGCGCCTGGCCGGGGTGGACGTCGTGCTGCCGCTCCTTCACGGGCCGTTCGGTGAGGACGGCACCATCCAGGGGCTGTTCGAGATGATGGGTGTGCGCTACGCGGGCGCCGGGGTGTTCTCCAGCGCGGCCGCCATGGACAAGGTGTTCATGAAGGCGATGCTCATCGGCAACGGGATCCCCACCAGCGACTACGTGGCGGTCACCGACCGGCAGTGGCGGACCGAGCGCAAGAGGGTGCTCGACGACATCGCCGACCTGGGCGGGACCGTCTTCGTCAAGCCCGCCCGTGCGGGCAGCAGCGTCGGCATCAGCAAGGTGGGCGACGCCGGGGACGCCGACGCGGTGATCGCCGCCGTCGAGGCCGCCCGGGAGCACGACCCCAAGGTGCTGGTGGAGGCCCAGGTGGTCGGACGTGAGATCGAGTGCGGCGTGCTGGAGGCCGAGGACGGCGGGACCCCCGACGTCTCCCTCCCGGCCGAGGTGCACGTCGCCGACGGGTTCGACTTCTACGACTTCGAGGCCAAGTACCTGTCCACGAGCAGCCTGACCATTCCGGCGCGGATCCCGGAGGACGCCACCGCCCGACTGCGCGGCATGGCGGCCGAGGTGTTCGAGGCGATGGGCTGCGAGGGCCTGGCGCGGGTCGACTTCTTCTACACCGAGGACGGCGAGATCCTCGTCAACGAGCTGAACACGATGCCCGGGTTCACCCCGGCCTCGGCGTTCCCGCAGATGTGGGGGGCGACCGGTGTCGACTACGCCGCGCTGGTCGACCGGATGATCACCACCGCGCTGCGTCGGCGTCCCGGCCTGCGCTAGACGCACGCGAAGGGCGGTTGACCAGCTGGTCAACCGCCCTTCGCGTGCGTTGGGGACGTCGGAGCGGCGGTCAGCCCCGGGCGGGCGGGTGCCCCTGCCCGTGCGGAGGCCACGGAGCTCCGGGCAACGGGTGGGATCCGGGGGCCTGCGGGCCGCCCGGCAGGCCCGGCCCGTGCGCGGTGAGCGGTTGTCCGCCGGGGCCGTTCCAGCCCCGCCGCTCACCGGCCTCGAACAGCTCCCGTGCCAGGATCGTGCCGCCCGCCGCGGCGGCGGGGAACACCGCGATCGCCACGAACGGGATCGCCAGCAGGAAGTACGTGGGAACGGCGTAACCGAGCACGCGCAGGCGGCGGGTGCCCATGTAGCGGCGGCGGTCCCGGACCAGGAGCATGTTCCGCCGGTCGAAGGCCCCGGCCAGGAGCTCGATGGCGAGCAGCCAGCCACCGAGCACGGCCGCCAGGACCGCGCCGACGACCTGCCCGACCAACGGGATGAAACCGATCCCGAACACGACCAGTGTGACCAGCAGCGACATCAGGATGATTCCGAGCGACTGGCGGATCGCCCGCACGATGGACGCCATCAGCGGCTCGTCGCTGCCCTCGGGCGGGTTGCCCAGCCGCTCCTCGACCAGCTCACCGATCTTGTCGTAGACGGGCGCGCCCAGTGTCAGCGTCACGGTCGTGAACGTCACGACCATGACCAGGACGGCGCCGATCGCCATGGCCACGGAGACCGCGACGCGCAGGGTGTTCCGCCAGGTGGGGTCCCACCCCTCCGAGAACGGCGTCGCCCACGCCGCGAGGTCGCCGACGTTGACCAGGAGCGTCACGAACAGTGCCAGGAACACCAGCGACGTGAACAGCGGGGGCAGCGCGCCCAGAAGGAACAGGCGGGGGCTGCGCACCATCATGCCGAAGCCGCGAGCCAGCGCGCCCGCACCACCGAGGATTTCGCGAAGAGAGTTGACCACGCACGAACCCTAGAGGATCGGCCCGCCGGTGTCAGACGCGCGGGTGAGCAGGGGGCGGGTTCTGTTCCGCCGGGGGTCCATTCCTGTGTGTTTCCTGGAAAACGCGTACGCTTGTCGTGTGCCCTCGCTACTGTCGGACACGTTCCGAACACCGTGGGGGTTGCGAATGACGTGTGTCGCTCACGAGCGGGTGGAGGAAACGATGGTGGACCTCCCGACGCTGGCTGAAAACCTCGAACTCCCGGAGGGTTATCGCACGGAGATCATCAACGGGAGCATCGTCGTGTCACCAACACCGACCACCGGCCACGCTGACATCGTGACGGTTCTTCAGGAGATCCTGATCATGGCGGGCCTTGGTGATCAAGGTCTCCGCACCTATCAGGTCATCACGGTGGAGATCCCCGAGACGGGGGATCGGTATGTGCCTGACTTGATGGTCATGCCCAAAGCAGCGGTTCATGGCAAGAGTGGTGGTGGTAGCCAGTGGATTCAGCCTGCTGAGGATCTCGAGCTCGCGGTCGAGGTGGTTTCTCCGAGTAGCAGCCTCCACGACTGGAAGACCAAGGTTCGGGGGTATGCCCAGGCGGGTGTACCGCTCTACTTGGTTATTGATGCCCGAAAGGATGAGATCGCCCTGTTCTCCAACCCTCACAAGGGGGAGTATCGAGACGTGGCCCGAGCTCTCCGTGATGAGTCCGTGAAGCTTCCCGATCCCTTCGACATCGAGATCAAGGTGAAGTCACTCTTCTCCTAGTGGATGCTGGCTCGGTCCCGACGCGAGGAATGAGCACAGTGCTCGTTCCTCCCGTCGGTCCGGGGGCGTGCGGGGGAGGGCCGTCACCCGCCATGGTTCTCAGCGGGTACTCACGTTCCGGAACCACCCCTGCTCCCGGGACAGCTCCGCGTACGTCCCCGACTGGATCACCCTCCCCTCGCGCACGACGTAGATCCGGTCGACCCGCTCCAGCCCCGTCAGGTCGTGGGTGATGAGCAGGGTCGAGTACCCCTCGGCGGCGGCCAGCAGGTCGTCGACCACCGCGTCCCGCGTGTCCGGGTCCAGGTGAGCGGTGGGCTCGTCCAGCACCAGGACCCTCGGGTCCGCCAGCAGCGCGCGGGCCAGCGCGAGCCGCTGCACCATGCCCCCGCTCAGCCCCAGGCCGTGCGTGCCCACCGGGGTGTCCAGCCCCTCGGGCATCGCGGCCACCTCGTCCGCGAGCCGGGCCCTGCGCAGCGCCGCCCACAGCTCGTCGTCCTCCGCGCCGGGCCGTGCCAACCGCAGGTTCTCCCGCAGCGTCGACGCGAACACGTGCGGGTCCTGCGGCACCCCCGACACCACCGCGCGCACCTCGTCCGCCGGGTAGGCGGTCACGTCCGTGCCGCCGAGCTCCACCCGGCCCCCGTCCGGGTCGCGGAACCGCAGCAGCACCGACGCCAGGGTGCTCTTGCCCGCACCGCTCGGCCCGATCACCGCCACCGTCGCACCGGCCGGGATCTCCAGATCCACCCCGGCCAGCGCCCACGGCTCGTCCGGGCCGTACCGCACCCTCAGGTCCCGTATCCGCACCGTCGGATCACCCTCCGGCTCCAGCCCGGTGCGGGTGGGCGGCGCGACGGCCGCGGGGGTGTCCACGACACGGAACAGCCTGGCCCCGCTCGCCCGGATCGCCCCCAACCTGGCGGCCACCGCGGGCAGCGGCGCCACGATCTCGAACGCCGCCATCGTCGTCAGCACCAGCACCGCCAGGGACACCGCGTCCAACGTGCCGCCCTCCACGGCGGCCACTCCCAGCAGCAGCGCGGCCCACACGGTCAGGCCGGTGATCAACGCGGTCGCCCCCGCCCCGAACCCGAGGATCGCCGCGTCCCGCCGTGCCATCCGTGTCAGTTCCTCGTCGGCGGCGTTCACCCGCTCCACCTGCCGGTCCATCGCCCCGTAGGCCACCAGGTCCGGCGCCCCGTGCAGGGTGTCCACGAGCGCGGTCGACAGTTCTCCCCTCGCCTTCGCCTGCCGTCGTCCGGGGCCCCTGCCGAGCGCGGCGGCCGCGAGCGGTACCGCCAGACCGGCCAGCAGCAGCCCCGCCGCGAGCAGCGGCCCGCCCGGCGCGTACACCGTGGTCAGGAAGAGCACCGTCGCGCCGCCGGTCACCACTGACACCAACGGCGGCGTCAGCCCGCGCACGAGCAGGTCCAGCGTGGCCTCGGTGTCGTTGACCAGACGTGACACCAGGTCACCCGTCCGGAACCGGCCGAACGGCTCGGTGGCCGCG
>NZ_ANBC01000245.1 GCF_000341125.1 Nocardiopsis lucentensis DSM 44048
CCGGTCGCGGCGGCGCCGAGCAGCACCCCCAACGCGAACCGCGTCCCGCGCGGCCAGGCCAGGGCGACCATCCGGCGCAGTGGATCCCGGCCGTCGGCGGGCCGGTCCGCACCGCGCTCCACGGCGGCCTCCGTATCGGCACTCATCGCGGCGCACTCCACTCCAGGTTCGGCAGCGGCAGGGACACGACGCGTGGCGCGGCGCCGAGGGCGCCAGCGGTCCATCCGGTGTCGTGGGCGACGATCACGGCGGTCCGGCCCTCCAACAGCCGCGCGACCGCCGTGCGTACCGCCGCCGCGTTCTCCGGGTCCAGATGCGCGGTGGGCTCGTCCAGCAGGACGAGCGGCGCGTCCCGGCACAGCGCCCGAGCGAGAGCGATCCGCTGGCGTTGCCCCGCCGACAGCCGCGCACCGCGCTCGCCCAGACGGGTGTCGTAGCCCTGCGGCAGCCCGGAGACGAAGGCGTCGGCCTCCGCCCGCCGCGCGGCCTCCCGCACCCGTTCCATGGACGCGTCCGGAGCGCCGAGCCGGATGTTGTCGGCCACCGACACGTCGAACAGGTAGGGGTGTTGGGGGACCCACGCGATCCCCCGCCGCCAGTCCTCCGCCGGGACCTTCTCCAGCGGTGTCCACTCCCCACCGGGCGCGCGGACGCTGATCCGCCCCTCGCCGGGCTCGTTCAGCCGCAGCAGCAGCGACAGCAGGGTGCTCTTGCCCGCCCCGCTGGGGCCGGTGAGCAGGACGTGCTCACCAGCAGAGATGTCCAGGTCCACTCCCGACAGCGCGGGCAGGTCCCGCCCGGGGTAGCGCATCCCGACGCCCTCGAACCGGATGTCCCCGGCGGTGGTGGGGGAGGCCTCCCCGGTCGGCGACGGGGGCCGGGGCGGCTCCGCCACGGCCGCGGAGGCGCGTCGGGGCGTGCCGCGGGTGCGGTCGAGTTCGGTGAACACCTGTTCGGCGGCGGCCACCCCCTCCATACTCGCGTGGAAGCGGGCGCCGACCTCCCGGAGCGGCAGGTAGGCCTCCGGGGCGAGGATCAGCACGAGCAGGGCGGTCTGGTAGTCCATGTGACCGCCCAGCAACCGGAGCCCGATCTCCACGGCCACCAGCGCCACCGCCAGGGTGGCCAGAAGCTCCAGCGCGAACGCCGACAGGAACGCGATCCGCAGGGTGCCCATGGTGGCCCGCCGGTGCTCCTCGCCCACACGCCGGATGATCGCCGCCTGGGCCTTGGCGCGGCGGAACACGGCCAGGGTGGGCAGCCCCTCCACGACGTCGAGGAAGTGCCCGCCCAGGCGGCTGAGCAGCCGCCACTGGCGGGCGG
>NZ_ANBC01000246.1 GCF_000341125.1 Nocardiopsis lucentensis DSM 44048
CCATGAAGATCGGGATCAGCGGCAGCGTCACCAGGATGACGATCCCCGAGATCCAGTCGGCCCAGAACACCACCGCCAGGACCGCGAGCGGGACGATCGCGGCCAGGACGAGCTGGGGCAGATAGCGGGCGAAGTAGTCGTCGAGCGCGTCCAGGCCCCGGGTGGCGAGGGTGACCAGCTCACCCGCCTTGGGGGAGCCCGGTTCGCCGTCGGCTCCCGGTTCGGCGGTCCACACCCGTCCGGAACCGGTCACGTGCGCGACCAGGCGTCGGCGCAGCTGCGACTTGGTGCGGGCGGCGCTGTGCAGGGCGGAGGCCTCCGCCGCGTACGACAGCAGCGCCCGAAGGACGGCGACCCCCGCCACCGCGGCGACCGACCACCCCAGCGTGTCCATCCCGGCGCCGCCCGCCGCCCCGGTGATCGCGTGGGCGAGCAGCCACGCCTGGACCAGGATCAGCCCGGTGACGAGCACACCGCTGACCACTGAGACGGCCAGATGGGCCCGGACCGCGTCGGCGGTCCGCACCAGGCGTGGGTCGAGCGGTTTCAACCGGGCCTCCTTTCCGGGAGATCGGTGCGCGGCCGAAGCGGCCGTCTTCGAGGACCCTACTCACCCGGCCGGCTTCGCGCCTCCCCTCCCGCCCGGCCTGTGGACAACGCCGGCGGAGGCTCCCACCACGGGTGTGCCGCGCGCGAAACGCCGGGCGATCCGTACGGGGCGATGCGTACGGTGCGTTCCGCGCGCGGTGTCTACGGGGCGGGGGTCGGGGCGGGGCCCGTCGAGCCGGCGGTCCCCTCCCCGGTCACCCGCTCGCCGGTGACCTGCGCGCCCGTCACCCTCCTGCGGAACACCCAGTAGCTCCACCCCTGGTAGAGGAGGACCAGCGGCAGGAACACCGCGGCCACCCAGGTCATCACCGTCAGCGTGTAGTCGGCCGAGGCCGCGTTCGCCACGGTCAGGTGGAACGCCGGGTCGGTCGTCGAGGGCAGGACGTTCGGGAACAGCGACCCGAACAGCGTGACGGACGCGGCCAGGACGGTCACGGCGGTCAGTGTGAAGGCCGTCCCCTCACGCCCGGACCGGGTCGCGGCGACCCCGCCCACCAGCGCGACCGCGGCCACGGCGGCCACCGGC
>NZ_ANBC01000247.1 GCF_000341125.1 Nocardiopsis lucentensis DSM 44048
CGGGCGCGGACCCGTACCGGGCCGTCGGTCTTGAGCGTCAGGAAGACCGCTCCGTGCAGCGTGAACAGCGACAGCGTGGTCACGCCGCCGAGCAGGCCGTAGGGGTTGAACAGGTCGAGGAGCCCGGCGGTGACGATGTGGTCGGCGTCCATGGCCACGCCCCGCACGACGTTGGCGAAGATCAGGCCCCACAGGAACGCGGGGACGGCGCTCCCGAAGAAGATCGCCCGGTCCCACCGGGTACGCCAGGTCGAGCTGTCCCGCTTGCCCCGGTACTCGAAGGCCACGCCCCGGACGATCAGCGCGACCAGGATGATGAGCAGCGGCAGGTAGAACCCGCTGAACAGCGACGCGTACCAGGCGGGGAAGGCGGCGAACATCGCACCGCCCGCGGTGAGCAGCCACACCTCGTTGGCGTCCCAGACCGGGCCGATCGCGTTGATCGCGACCCGGCGGTCGACGGAGTCGCGCCGACCCATGAAGGGCAGCAGCGTGCCCACCCCGAAGTCGAACCCCTCCAGGACGAAGTATCCGGTCCACAGGACCGCGATGGCGACGAACCAGATGACGGTCAGTTCCATGGTCCTCGGCTCCTAGTAGCTGAAGTGCGGGATGCGGGCCTCGTCCTCGTCGTCCTCCAGCTCGGGGACGAGGTGCGACGGTCCGGCCTTGATGTACTTGACCAGCAGTCCGACCTCGACCACGAAGAGGACTCCGTAGAGGGCGGTGAAGACGGCGAGGCTCGTCGCGACCGTCGCGAGGCTGACGCCGGGGGAGACGCTGGCGGCGGTGAGGAGTTCGCCGTGGACGGTCCACGGCTGGCGGCCCATCTCCGTGAGCACCCAGCCCAGGATGTTCGCCGCCAGCGCGGCGGGCAGTGCGAGCATCCCCAGGAAGTAGAACCACGTCCGCGGCGAGCGGTCGCCCCTGGTCAGGAACAGCCCGAGGGCGGCGACCGCGACCCCGGCCATTCCGAGGCCGATCATGAGGCGGAACGCCCAGTACACGACGAACACGTTGGGCGTGTAGTCGCCGGGGCCGTACGCCTCCTCGTAGGCCGCCTGGATGTCGTTCATCCCGTGCACCTCACCGTCGAACTCCCCGGTGGCCAGGAAGCTGAGCACGTTGGGCACGGTCACGTCGATGGGGTTGTACCGGGCCTCGGTGTCGCCGACGGCGAAGGCGGAGAAGTCGGCGCCTTCCTCGGTGTCCCACAGGGCCTCGGCGGCGGCCAGCTTCATCGGCTCGTACTCGGCGGCGAGCTTGGCTTGGTGGTCGCCGGAGACCACCACGATCAACCCGGCCAGGAGAGTGAAGACCAACCCGACCTTGAGCGTGCCGCGGAACAGGGCGCGGTCGCCCTTGGGCGGGACCGCGCCCGGGACCCCGGTGTCGCCCCGCTGGGTGTTGCGCCACAGCTTGTAGCAGCTGACGCACACGACGAACAGTCCGGCGGTGATGAACGCCGCCGACACGGTGTGCAGGTAGGTCGACCAGGCTTGGTCGTTGCTCAGGACGGCCCAGATGTCGGTGAGCTGGGCGCGGCCGGTCTCCGGGTCGACCTCGTAGCCGACCGGACGGCGCATCCAGGCGTTGGCCGCCAGGATGAAGTACGCCGACAGGTTGGTGCCGAGCGCCACCAGCCAGATGCACAGCAGGTGGACCGCGCGCGGCAGCCGGTGCCAGCCGAAGATCCACAGGCCGATGAAGGTGGACTCCAGGAAGAAGGCGAGCAGGGCCTCCATCGCCAGCGGGGCGCCGAAGACGTCCCCGACGAAGCGGGAGTACTCGCTCCAGTTCATCCCGAACTGGAACTCCTGCACGATCCCGGTGACCACGCCCATGGCGAAGTTGATGAGGAACAGCTTGCCGAAGAACTGGGTCGCCTGGAGGTACTCGTGCCTTCCGGTCCGGTACCAGAACGTCTGAAGCACGGCCACGATGAGCGACAGACCGATGGTCAGGGGTACGAACAGGAAGTGGTAGATCGTGGTGATCCCGAACTGCCACCTCGCCAGATCAAGAGCTTCCATGCCCACCTCTCAGGTACCGACTGGCCGTAGTACTACAAACTGTAGTGCTACGCCGCGTCGTAAAACAGGGCGCCCCCCGTGGGAGCGCGTGGTCGGCGCTGCCCCCGGGGGGGCGGGGGAGGGGTCGGGAGTGTGGCGAGCGGGTCGCCCGGGCTGGCGGATGTTCCTATCCCAGGGCTTCTACCTGCATCAACGTGACCGCGAGGGGGGTTGGTCCCCTGCGTGGAGTGGTTGTGGGCACGGGGTCGTGTGGTGTGCGACACCCAGTGTTGGGGAGCGCTCCCATCCCTGGGCGCGCGCCGACTCCGCGGCGCGGAGCGCGCGGCTCAGTCCTCCTCGGTGTCCTCCCCGACGTCCACGCCGCGGTCGGCCAGCATGGCCTCCATCGCCCTGATCTCCTTCTCCTGGGCGTCGGCCATCCCCTGCGCCAGGTCGGTGACGAGCTCCTCGCCGCCGAGCTCCACCTCGACCTCCGCCATGTCGATTCCACCCTCGTGATGGGCGATCATCAGCTCCAGGAAGAGGATCTCGGCGTCCACGCCCTCGGCCTCCCGGAGGGCGTCCATCTCCTCGGGGGTGGCCAGCCCGGGCATCCACTCCGGGACGACGCCCTCACCGGCGCCGTGGTCGTGCTCCGACCCCTCCATCCAGGTCATCGGGGGCTCGGAACCGCGGGAGTTCAGCCCCCACATGGTCAGCCACCCCTGCATGATCCCGATCTGGCCCTGCTGGGTGCGGGCGATGTCGACCGCCATGATCCGCAGTTCCGGGTCCTGGGTCTTGTCCATGATGACGTACGACATGTCCACGGCCTGGGCGTGGTGCGAGCTCATGTCCCGGAGGAACCCGGCGTCGGCGCTGTTGTCCAGTGGGCTGGAGGGGCGTCCCACGAGGTAACCGACCACCAGCGCGAGGGTGACCAGGACCACGGTGATGCCCAGGGGGACGGCCCGTCCCGCCGGGCGGGGGGAGACGTCCGGGCGGTCGCCGTCCGTCCCCTCCGGGGCCTCCTGCGCGCGCGCGGTCTCGTCCGTCGCGCCGTCGGTTCCGTCAGTCACTTCGGCCGAGGTATCGCTTGTGTGTCCCATGGACCCATCCTGGTCGAATCGCGCGGCTGTGGTGTCAAAGTAGAGGATAGATAAGTCCCATACGACCGCATGTGTACCAGGAGGCCCAGTGGCCAAGAAGAAGACGGCGGCTGAGCGGCGCCGTAAAGCAGCGGAGATGCGGGAACAACGGCTCAGACTGGAACGGCGTCGCAAGGTCCTCAACATCGCGGGAGTCAGTACCGCCGCCGCACTGGTTCTGGGTCTGCTCGCCTTCGCGGTCTTCATGGAGATCCGGAGTCGGAACATTCCCGGGATGGAGGAATTCGAGGTCGGTTCCTACGAGCACGTCACCGTGGGCGAGCGGGTCGACTACGAGCAGACCCCCCCGGTCGGAGGCAACCACTGGGCCTACTGGCAGAACTGCGCCGTCTACTCCGAGCCGGTGACACCCGAGCTCGGCGTGCACTCCTTGGAGCACGGCGCGGTGTGGATCAACTACTCGCCCGACCTGGCCCAGGACGAGGTCGACGCCCTGGAGGCCATGTACAGCCCCGGCGACTACCTGCTGATCAGCCCCCACGACGGCGAACCGGGCGCCCCCATCGTCGCCTCCAGCTGGGGTCGCCAGGTCACCGCGGAGACCGCCTCCGACGAGGCCCTCCAGCGGTTCGTCGAGCGCTTCGAACGCGGCACGGACGTCCCCGAGCCCGGTGCCGCCTGCTCGGGCGCGGTGTCGGCGACGGCGACCGTGGTCGAGGCCGGTCTCGAGTCGGGGGACATGAGCTTCCTGGGCGGCGGAGCCCCGATGGACGCCCCCGCCGGTGACGACGCCGCCGACACCGGTTCCGGTGAGCAGGACGCGGCCGACGAACAGGACTCCGAGGGCGACGGCGCCGCTGAGGAGGACGAGGCGGACACCGGTTCCGAGGACGAGGAGACCCGGAACGAGGACGCGGAGGCCTCCGACGCGGCCGAGGAGTAGACCGACTCACCTCACCCCGAACGATCCCCCCGCAGAAGAGAGGGGCCGCCGGTACCGGCGGGCC
>NZ_ANBC01000248.1 GCF_000341125.1 Nocardiopsis lucentensis DSM 44048
CCGGTGCGCGCCCGCGCGGATCAGGCAGGCGGGGTCACAGTTCCCCCTCGGGAAGGGCGGGGATGTGCTCCTCGACGGCCGTGCTCAGGGCCGTCAGCGCGGCGGCCGGAGGCCCGTGGGCCGACGGCACCGTCAGCTCGACGTAGGCGATGTGGCCTACCGCCACGTACATGGTGGGGTCGTCGGCGGGCAGAGGCAGCCAGGGCACCCCGTTGACCTCTTGGAGGAGGGAGTCGGGAGCCAGCGCCGAGGGTCGGGGGACACCGCAGCGCACACCGATCGGCGGATCGCCCCACGCCGCCGTCAGCTCCGACTCGGGCCGCACGGTCGCGCGTTCGGCGTCCATCAGGGTGTCGGGAAGGGCGGCGACGAACGCCGCGCAGACCTCAGCCGTCGCCTCGTCGACCTCGGGCGGCTCGACGCGCACGGCCTGCGTACCGCAGCCCGCGGCGAGCAGCACGGCCGCGACCGCCGCCCCGGAACGCCGTTTCAACACGTCGGCAACCCCGATCCGCTCGGTGGGTCAGATATTGACGATGGGACACGTCAGGGTACGGGCGATGCCGTCCAGACGCTGAATCCGGGCCACCACCAGGGCGCCCAGTGAGTCGACGTCCTCGGCGCGCGCCTGGACGACCACGTCGTAGGGCCCGGTCACGTCGTGTGCCTCGTCGACGCCCTCGATCTCCCGGATCCGTCCAGCGATCTCGGCGGCCCGCCCGACCTCGGTCTGGATCAGGATGTATGCCTGCACCATGTGAACTCCTTCGTGTGTGCCGGGTGTGAGGTAGAGCGGCCCCGGCCGAGCCGACGGTGCGGCCGATGACGAACAGATGACAAACGTGGGTCTAGACCACCGTTCCGGAGCGTCACCGTACCCTGATCCTTGTGTTGAGCACCATTGGGGGTCTTGGTGAGTTCGCTCTGATCACACGCGTGACGAGCAAATTCCCCGCGACGCAAGATGTAATCCTCGGTCCCGGCGACGACGCTGCGGTCGTCGCCGCACCCGACGGCAGGACGGTCGCCACCACGGACATGCTGGTGGAAGGGCGTCACTTCCGGCGGGAGTGGTCGTCGGGCCGCGACGTCGGGCACCGCGCGGTGGCGCAGAACTTCGCCGACGTCGCGGCCATGGGCGCCCGGCCCACCGGGTTGCTCATCGGCTTCGCCGCCCCGCCCGACCTGCCCGTTTCCTGGGTGGAGGAGTTCGCCGCCGGGGTGCGTGACGAGTGCGCCCTCGCGGGTGGGGCCGTCGTGGGAGGGGACACGGTGGCGTCCGACACACTGACCGTCGCGATCACCGCGCTCGGTGACCTCCAGGGGCGCGCGCCGGTCCGGCGCGACGGTGCCCGCCCCGGCGACGTCGTGGCCTACTCCGGCCACCTCGGCCTGTCGGCGGCGGGGCTCGCGCTGCTGGAGGCGGGGGTCGACGGGCCCGAGGAGTGCCTGTCCGAACACCGTCGGCCGAGCCCGCCCTACGCCGAGGGCGCGGTCGCGGCGAAGGCGGGGGCCACGGCCATGCTCGACGTGAGTGACGGTCTCGCCCAGGACCTCGGGCACGTCTGCCGGGCCAGTGGTGTCCGCGTCGACCTGGACCCCTCGGATCTGCGGCCTGAACCCGCGCTCCTGGCGGCGGTCCGCGCCCTGGGCACGGCTCCGGCGGACGCCGAACGCGTCGCCCGGGAGCTCATGGTCGGCGGTGGTGAGGACCACGCCCTGGCCGCCACGTTCCCGCCGGACGTCGACCTTCCGGAGCACTGGATCGGGGTGGGCGCCGTCCACGGCCCGGAGTGGGCTCCGCACGATGGTGGGGAACCGTCGGACGCACCGGTCACCGTGGGCGGACGGCCACCGGAACGGCTCGGTTGGGACCATTTCCGGAAGGAGTGAGCGAAGACCGGGATTTGTCCCGTTTGGCGATCGCGCTAGGCTGATCCAACGCGGCTCGCGCCGCCCGCCGGGCGGCCCGCCCGTCCTCGTGGAGCGCGAAGAGCCCCGGAACGTTCATGTGCGCCGTCCCCCGGCACGGAAGGTCCGCGATCGGCGACCGTCCGGCGCGGTGGACGGAGACGGAGCATCGTCGAGAGGCGGTTTATGGGCCGGCACGTGTCGCGGAACGACTCCCGACGCGGTGTCCACCGCAGTGAGCGGGAGGACGCCGGCGCGCTGCGGCGGATCGGCGGCTTCCTGGAGAGCACCGTCCCCAAGCGTGTCGAACCCCCGCGCCTGATCAACGTCCTGGTCGTGTCCGGCGTCATCCTGGGGCTGCTGCTGTTCGGCTACAGCACGACCCAGATCTACCTCCAGTTCGGGGGATCGCCGGGCGCGACGGAGGCCCCCGGCGCGCAGAACGGGCTCCACCCCAGCAACGACGCCTCGCCGGACCAGGAGCACGAGGGATCCTCCGCCGGCGACCGCGAGGAGGAGGTCCAGGCGGGCGTGGAGCCCACCACGGTCGTCTACGAGGTCGTCGACACCACCGACACGGGGTTCACCGCGCGGGTCACCGTCACCAACACCTCCAGGGTGACGCTGGACGCCTGGGAACTGGCACTGGCCTTCGACTCCGCCGAGATCACCGAGGTGCGCGACGCCGACTGGGAGCCGTTCGCGGACGGGATCCTCGCACGCCAACCCGGGGACCAGGAGGCCCTCACCCCCGGCGACTCCGCGACACTCGAACTCGACGCCCTCGGCCCCGTCCAGTCCCCCGTGCGTTGCTCGCTGAACGGCCACGTCTGCTCCCTGTGACCCGACCGGACCCGCGGCCAGGACCTCGAAGGCCCCGGGCACGGCGAAGGCCCCCCGATGAGGTATCGGAGGGCCTTCGTCGAATCCAGAGGGCTGGAACCCTAGCGGGTCACCTTGCCGGCCTTGATGCACGAGGTGCAGGCGTTCACGCGCTTGGGCGTGCCGCCCACGCGGGTGCGAACGGTCTGGATGTTGGGGTTCCAGCGGCGGCGGGTGCGACGGTGCGAGTGGGAAACACTGTTACCGAACCCTGGTCCCTTGCCGCAGACGTCGCAGACGGAAGCCACGGTAACTCCATTCAAGCGCTCGGGATCGCGCACGTCGCCGCACGCGAAGGGTCGACCGACCGGGGTCGGCCGGGTGGACAGGCTGGCGCGGACGCCAACCGTGGAAGAGTACACGAAGGACGTGGTCGGACGCGGATTCGTACCGCAGACCGGTGTCCGTACTCGACGTGGTGGAGACGGTGCGGCCGAAGCCCTCGCACCCCCACCGGGGCATCGCATCCACCACGCGGGCATGGCGAAAAGGCGATGAACTCCGACGAGTATACCCCGGTTGGGAGGGGCCGGACGCCCACTCCTCCACCGCCCTCGACGGACGGTCGTCGATCGCGGCGTTCCCCCTCGGCCGTCCTCGTCCCGCCGTCCGCGTCGCACGCTGCCACTACGGTGACGTTGAGCAGAGCGATCAGGCGGGGGGACGGGACACAGTGAGCACCTGGGACGAACCGCTGCGCGTGGCCCTCGGGGGCTCCGCGCGGGCCTTCAAGGACAAACTCGGACTGCACACTCTCGGCGACCTGGTGCGGTACTACCCGCGCCGATACGACCGCCGGGGGGACCTGACCGACCTCGCCGGGCTGCGCGAGGGAGAGGACGTCACCGTGCAGGCACGGGTGCTGGACGCCAAACGCCGTACCGTGCCCGCCCGCCAGGGCCGCCGCCGTATGGACATGATGGAGGCCACCGTCACCGACGGCACCGGCCGCCTGCACCTGACCTTCTTCAACAGGGGCGCCTACCACCAGAACTCGCTCGTCCCAGGACGACTCGCGCTGTTCTCAGGACGGGTCTCCTCCTACCGCGGGCGCCGCCAGCTCGACCACCCCGAGTACCAGCTCATCGACGAGGACGGCAGCGAGGGCGACCGCGCCCGCGCCTACGCCGAGGAACTCATTCCGATCTACCCGGCCGTGAAGGGGCTGGACTCGTCCCGGATCGCGCTGGGGATGGACCTGGCCCTGGCCCGAGCCGCCGATCTGCCCGATCCGCTCCCGCCCGAGGTGCGCGCACGCCACCACCTGGCCGGTGTGCGCGACGCCCTCGAGCGGATCCACCGCCCGTCGGAGTGGTCGGACGTGGGGACCGCGCGCCGCCGACTCAAGTGGGATGAGGCGTTCGTCCTCCAGCTGGCCCTGGCCCAGCGCCGCCGCCTGGCCGAGGAGTTGCCCGCCACACCGCGCCCGGGCACCGAGGGCGGCATCCTCGACGCCTTCGACGCCGAACTGCCCTTCGACCTCACCGACGGGCAGCGGGAGGTCGGCGCGCGGCTCGAACAACGGCTGAACGCCTCCCACCCCATGCACTGCCTGCTCCAGGGCGACGTCGGCGCGGGCAAGACCCTGGTCGCGCTGCGCGCCATGCTCAGGGTGGTCGACTCCGGCGGCCAGGCCGTGCTGCTGGCGCCCACGGAGGTTCTCGCGCAGCAGCACCACCGGTCGATCAGCGCGATGCTCGGACCGCTGGCCCGCGCCGGCCAGATCGACGGGGCGGAGAACGCCACCCGTGTGGCGCTCCTCACGGGGTCGATGAACACGGCCGCGCGCCGCGAGGCCCTGCTCGACGCCGCCTCCGGCGCGGCCGGGATCGTCGTGGGCACGCACGCCCTCCTCCAAGAGCACGTCTCCTTCGCCGACCTGGGCCTGGTCGTGGTGGACGAGCAGCACAGGTTCGGTGTGGAACAGCGCGACGCGCTGCGGGAGAAGGCCGCCGACGGGCGGCCACACGTGCTTGTGATGACCGCCACCCCGATCCCGCGCACGGTCGCGATGACCGTCTACGGAGACCTCGACGTGGTCGCGCTCACCCAACTGCCCACCGGGCGCGCGGGGGTGTCCACGCATGTCGTTCCGGCCAAGGAGAAACCGCACTTCCTCACCCGCGCGTGGGAGCGGATTCTCGAGGAGGCCGCCCAGGGGCGCCAGGCGTTCGTGGTCTGCCCCCGGATCGGCGACGACGCCGGGGAAGGCGCCGACGAGGAGGTCGATGGTGACCAGGACGGGGAGGACCCCGGGGCCCGGCCGCCGCTGGCCGTGCTGGACGTCGCGGCGCGCCTGGCCGGGGGGCCGCTGGCGGACCTGTCGGTGGAGGCGTTGCACGGGCGGATGAGTCCCGACGACAAGGACGCGGTCATGCGCCGCTTCTCGGAGGGCCGGACCGACGTGGTGGTCTCCACGACCGTCATCGAGGTGGGCGTCGACGTTCCCAACGCCACCGTGATGGTCATCATGGACGCCGACCGCTTCGGCGTCTCCCAGCTGCACCAGCTGCGCGGCCGGGTGGGGCGCGGCACGCTCCCGGGGCTGTGTCTGCTGGTCACGGACGCGGAGGAGGGTTCCCCGGCGAGGGAGCGGTTGGGCGCCGTGGCGGCGACGACGGACGGGTTCGAGCTGTCCCGGATCGACCTGGAGATGCGCAGGGAGGGCGACGTCCTGGGCGACTCCCAGTCCGGGGCCCGTTCCTCGCTGCGCGTGCTCACCCTGCTCAAGGACGAGGAGCTGATCGGGGAGGCGCGTGAGGAGGCCACGGCCTACGTCGAGGGCGACCCCGAACTGACCGCCTACCCGCCGCTGGCGGAGGCGTTGGCGGGGCTGCTGCCCGAGGAACGGGCGGAGTACCTCGACAAGGCCTGAGTCGTGTTCATACGTGCTCACGGGTTCGCACGGGGCGCGGTCGGGCGGCCGTGGTCGGGACACGCCCTAACGTGGAGCCATGACCCGCATCATCGCCGGAACGGCCGGCGGACGGCGTATCGCCGCGCCCGACGGCCGCACCACCCGACCCACCAGCGACAGGGCGCGCGAGGCCCTGTTCGCCTCCGTCCAGTCCGACCTCGGTGCCCTGGACGGGCTTCGGGTCATGGACCTGTATGCGGGGTCTGGGGCGATCGGACTGGAGGCGTTGTCCCGGGGCGCCGGGCACGCGCTGCTCGTCGAGGCCGACCGGAAGGCGGCACGGGTCGTTCAGGACAACATTCGTACGCTGGGGCTGCCCGGAGCCCGCATGGTGGCCGACCGGGTGGAGCGGGTGGTCGCCGCGGCCAACCCGGGGGAGCCCTTCGACCTCGTGGTGGCCGATCCGCCCTACGCCGTCGGCGACGAGGAGGTCGCCGGAGTGCTCGCCGACCTCGCGCGAAACGGGTGGCTGGCCGAGGACGCGGTGGTCGTGGTCGAGCGTTCCAAGCGCGGGGCGGAACCGACCTGGCCGCCGGGGCTGGAGCGCGACCGCAAGCGCGGGTACGGGGAAGCGGTGCTCTGGTACGCCCGCCCGTCGCCCTCCACCACCCTCAACTGACGGCCTCCGGCCGCGGTG
>NZ_ANBC01000249.1:0-6275 GCF_000341125.1 Nocardiopsis lucentensis DSM 44048
GAGCCTGCGGCGTGCCTCCCCATGGGCGGGGTCGGTTGGGGTAGAAAACGGGCAGAAGGTCCGCTTCGGGGCACGTGCGCGCGGAGGCGGCGAGTCGGCGCGCGTGGTCACTATGCGGGTGTTGCCCGAATCGCCGCGAGAGGCAACCCCTACGATCGCGGTACCCGAGAGTAACTCCTGAGAGGGGCGATCCACCGTGCGCCGAGTCGTCTGTCCGGGATCCTTCGACCCGGTGACCTTCGGACACATCGACATCATCGGGCGTGCCGCCAAGCAGTACGACGAGGTCGTGGCGGCCGTCCTCAACAACGTCAACAAGCGCGGCCTGTTCACCGTCCCCGAGAAGCTGGACATGCTCAGGGCGAGCACCGCTGACCTCGACAACGTTCGGGTCAGTGAGTTCGACGGGCTCCTCGTCGACTTCTGCCGGGCCAACGGCATCGAGACCATCGTCCGCAGCCTGCGCTCGGTCAGTGACTTCGACTACGAACTCCAGATCGCGCAGATGAACTTCCGGCTCTCCGGTGTGGAGACCGTGTTCATGACCGCCAACCCCCAGTACTCGTTCCTGTCCTCCAGCCTGGTGCGCGAGATCGCCCAGCACGGCGGTGACGTCTCCAGCCTGGTGACGCCCTACGTCCAGGGGCGCCTGCGGGACAAGTACGAGGAGCGGGCGGGGGCCTGACCAGCGTCTGCGCCGGGCCGTCGGCACGCTTCGGCCTCCGCGGCCCCGGGTTCCGGCGGCTGATTTGGGTGGTCGGGCCCATGGTAGGTAGAATCTGGGTTTGACCCCGGGCGTCGCCGTCATTGGCGTGCGCGCGGGCTGGTCACGCCGCACCCGTCGTCTTCCTCGACGCGTCCCGCGTGTCCGGCATCTGACGACCTCTCGTGAAAGCGCGATTACCCTGTCTCGTCCAGAACCCCGTGACCCGTTCGTGGTCGACACCCGCCAGCTGGGCCGCCAGCCGGGGTCGATGCGAACCGTCAACCGCATCGTGACCGTGCCGGAGACCTTCTCCGGGGCGATGGCGAGCGTGCCCGAGGGGAGCGAGGTCGAGCTCGATCTCCGGCTGGAGGCGGTGATGGAGGGCGTCCTCGTCACCGGCACCGTCAGCGGTCAGCTCACCGCCGAGTGCTCGCGCTGCCTCGACCCCCTGTCGGACGGCCTGGAAGCCGGCTTCCAGGAGCTGTACCGGTACCCCGGCGACGATGACGAGTCCGCCCTGACCGGTGAGGACGCGGACGACGAGGATGAGGACTACTATCTAGAGGGCGATTTGCTCGACCTCGGACCGGTGGTCAGGGACGCCGTCGTGCTCGCGCTCCCGCTCTCACCGCTGTGCGGACCGGACTGTCCCGGCCTGTGCGCGGCGTGTGGCGTCAGACTCGCCGAGGCCGGTCCCGACCACAGCCACGGCGAGCGCGTCGACCCACGCTGGGAGGCTCTCCGCGCCATCGCGGAGGATCCCGGAGAACGATGAGCTCGTGAACCGGTCACGGGGGCGCCCACCCGGTGCCCCCGTCGAACGGAGCACACCCTCCCCGCCGTAGCGCGCGGGGTGACCAGATAAGCGACCTCCCGCGACCGCGGGGGTGACCCAGGAGGATTGAAGTGGCCGTCCCGAAGCGGAAGATGTCGCGGAGCAACACCCGGACCCGCCGTTCCCAGTGGAAGGCGTCGCGCCCGGTGCTGGTCAACTGCCCGCGCTGCCGTGACCCGAAGCAGCCCCACATCGCGTGCCCGACCTGCGGCACCTACAACAACCGTCAGGTCACCAACCCGGCGTAACGCACTCGTGTCAGGCTTCGGGTCCCAAGCCCGATTCCCGATTCGCCTCGGGGCGGACCCGCACGCCGGGTCCGCCCCGACGTGCTGTCACAGGGAAGTCGTAGCGTGAGTGACCCGCCCCTGTGTGGGCAGTAGACAACCAGAACCGCACAAGCATCCACCCGTGATCCGGGCTCACTCGGGTTCCCGAGTTCGTGGTGGCTGCCGGGGGAGTACCGATCCCGCGACGGTCACCTCGTGTTCGAGCGCCCCTGCCGGGCCGAGGATCCACACCCGACCGCAGGTCGCGCGCCCTCACGGGGGCGCGTCAGAACAGGGAAGTGAACTCGCGTGGCAAGCCAACTCTCCGTCTCCGAGGCCAGGGCGTTCCACAAGGCGATCGGCGTCGAGGTCGATCCCAAGATCCTGCTTCGCGCCCTGACCCACCGCTCCTACGCCTACGAGAAGGGCGGTCTGCCCACGAACGAGCGACTGGAGTTCCTCGGTGACTCCGTGCTCGGCCTGGTGGTGACCGACACCCTCTTCCGCAAGCACCCCGACCTGCCCGAGGGCCAGCTGGCCAAGCTGCGGGCCGCCGTCGTCAACATGCGCGCCCTCGCCGACGTGGCCCGCGGCCTGGGAATCGGGGCCTACATCCGTCTCGGTCGCGGTGAGGAGGGCACCGGCGGGCGCGACAAGTCCTCCATCCTGGCCGACACCCTCGAAGCCATCATCGGCGCCGTGTACCTCGACCGGGGGCTGGACGTGGCCTCCGAGTTCGTGCACCGCCTCTTCGACCCCCTCATCGCCACCGCCTCCGGCCTGGGCGCCGGGCTGGACTGGAAGACCTCCCTCCAGGAGCTGACCGCCGCCGAGATGCTCGGTGTGCCCGAGTACCACGTCGACGAGAGCGGCCCCGACCACCAGAAGACCTTCCGCGCAACCGTCCGCGTCGCGGGGGAGAGCTACGGCCTGGGTGAGGGGCGCAGCAAGAAGGAGGCCGAGCAGCAGGCCGCCGAGTCCGCGTGGAAGGCCATCCGCGCGCGGGCCGACGCCGCCGCCGAGTCCCAGACGTCCGCCAAGAGCCAGAACCGGAGCTGAGGTGCCCGAACTCCCCGAGGTCGAGGTCGTGCGCCGCGGCCTGGCCACCCACGCGCTGGGCCGGACCGTGAGCGCCGTCGAGGTCCTGCATCCCAGGTCCGTGCGCCGCCATGTCCCCGGCACCGCCGACTTCGCGGCCCGCCTGGAGGGGCGCGTGCCGACGGCCGCGCGTCGACGCGGCAAGTACCTGTGGCTGTCCCTGGACAGCGGAGAGATGCTGCTGACCCACCTGGGCATGAGCGGTCAGATGCTCGTCCAGCCGCAGGGCAAGCCCGACGAGAGGCACCTGCGGGTCAGACTCCCCCTGTCGGACGGTCAGGAACTGCGGTTCGTCGACCAGCGCACCTTCGGCCACCTGCTGGTCGACACCCCGGGGGAGCGGGACGACGTCCCGGCCTCGGTCGACCACATCGCGCTGGATCCCCTGGACCCCGTCTTCGCCCCGGAGGCCTTCGTGCGCGCCCTGCGCGCGCGGCGCACCGAGGTCAAGCGGGCCCTGCTCGACCAGTCGCTGATCAGCGGCGTGGGCAACATCTACGCCGACGAGGCGCTCTGGCGCTCCCGGCTGCACTGGTCCCGGTCCACCCAGGGGCTGTCCTCCGCGCAGGCGACCGAGCTCCTGGGACACGTGCGCGACGTCATGAACGAGGCGCTGGCGGTGGGTGGGACCACCTTCGACGGGTTGTACGTCAACGTCAACGGGGAGAGCGGCTACTTCGAGCGAGGCCTGAACGCCTACGGGCGCGAGGACCGGCCGTGCGGGCGCTGCGGTGCCCCGATCATCCGCGAGGCGTTCATGAACCGCTCCTCGTTCAGCTGCCCGCGCTGCCAGCGGGCCCCGAGAACCCGTCGCTGAGCCGTGTTCGCCTTGCTCCCCGCCCTTCGGCGGCGCCGCCGGTGCACACTCCCTCTCTCGTCGGAGCCCGCACCACGCCCCTCCGGAGCCGCCGGAACGGAGGGGACAGGAAGGTCGGGCGTGTCGGTGAGCAAACTGTCTCCGTGAGGTAAGGGAAGGTGCAGCGAGTGGAGAACCACGAGGAGCCCGTCCGGCTGACCGCCTGGGTGCGCGGCCGGGTCCAAGGGGTGGGTTTTCGCTGGTGGGCGCGGTCTCGGGCGCTCGAACTGGGGCTGAGCGGGGCCGCGACCAACCTCGCCGACGGCCGGGTCGAGGTGGTCGCCGAGGGGCCGCGAGGCGATTGCGAACGGCTTCTGGGGCACCTCAGAGGCGGCCGGACGCCCGGTCATGTGGACTCCGTGGTGGAACGTTGGTCCTCTCCTGGGGGCGCGTTCACCGGATTCATCGAGCGATGAGTATGCTTGTTGCGTAACGTGATCCGGACCGTCTCGCGGCGGCCCCAAGGAGACTGCGGTGGGGCGCCGGTCCACTCGGCGCACACCTGCGGGTGTGCGGCACCGGGGGTGGGCGTGTTCGGATCGCGGGACCTCACGTGCCCAGGTCGCTCCGGCCCGGGGTGTGGTCGTTACCGACTGTTGTAATCCAATCTTGACCAGCGGCGCGCGGAGTGAGACTCTGGAAGGCACATCGCGCAATCTTCCACCCGTGGAAACGGCTCGTCAGCCGAGTGTCTTCGGGGTGTCGTGTGCGCGTTTTACCACTGGTCACTCAGTGTGGAGGACCCACATCATGGCGAAGGCTCTGTTTGGCCACGTCGGCGGCTCCGACCCTCGTATGGTTCAGGAGATGCGACGGCTCCAGAATCGAGTACGCGACCTTGAGGCCGAGGTCAGCCGCCTCCAGGCGCGCAACGACCAGCTCAGCATGGCAGTCTCCGACGTCGCCGTCAGTGCGACGGACCGCGAGCCCGCGCTCGCCTAACCCGCGTCGTCGACCCACCGGGTGCACACCCGGGCGACCGCGCGACACGTGAACCACGGACGGGACGCCGTATGCAGCACCTCAGGCGTCCCTGACGGGAGTTCCGCCAGCCGCTCCGCGGTCCGTTCGACCCAGCGGTCCGACCATCCAGAACCCTCCGCCGCAGACTCTCTTTCCTTTTCCTTGCGGCATTATTTACCGTTGTACCCGGCGAACACCGTCACAACCCTCCGTGTTCGCCGGAACTCCCCCGGCTCGACCGTGGCCCACCTCATCGGGCCGGTCGGCGCGAACCGCGCACGTCACCACCGTCTTCGTGGCACCCTTGGATGATGCCGTGCGGAGCCCCACGTCACAGCGGGCGCCGACGTCGTAGGTGAGTGGCCCGCGTGGGCCCGGTGGCCGGTGTGGGAGGTGTGGGTGTACCTGAAGAACCTGACGCTGCGCGGCTTCAAGTCGTTCGCGTCGGCCACCACCCTGCGTTTCGAACCCGGGATCACCTGCGTGGTGGGCCCCAACGGCTCGGGCAAGTCCAACGTCGTCGACGCCCTCTCCTGGGTGATGGGCGAACAGGGCGCCAAGTCCCTGCGCGGCGGCAAGATGGAGGACGTGATCTTCGCGGGCACCTCCACCCGCCAGGCCCTCGGCCGCGCCGAGGTCAGCCTCACCATCGACAACACCGACGGTGCCCTGCCGATCGACTACACCGAGGTCACCATCCGGCGGACGATGTTCCGCAACGGGGGTTCGGAGTACGCGATCAACGGCGACACCTGCCGCCTGCTCGACATCCAGGACCTGCTCAGTGACTCCGGCATCGGCCGCGAGATGCACGTCATCGTCGGCCAGGGACAGCTCGACACCGTCCTGCACGCCGGACCGGAGGAGCGTCGGGCGCTCATCGAGGAGGCCGCGGGCATCCTCAAGCACCGCAAGCGCAAAGAGAAGGCGATCCGCAAGCTCAACGCGATGCAGGGCAACCTGGACCGGGTCACCGACCTCACCGCGGAGCTGCGTCGCCAGCTCAAGCCCCTCGGGCGCCAGGCCGAGCTGGCCAGGCGCGCCGCCGTCATCCAGGCCGACCTCCGCGACGCCAGGCTCCGACTCCTCGCCGACGACATCGTCACCCTCACCGACCAACTGGCCAAGGAGGAGGCGGACGAGAAGGAGGTCCTCGAACGCCGAGCCGCGGCCGAGGCCAGCCTCACCCAGGCCCAGGAGCGCGAGACCGCCCTGGAGACCCAGGCCGCCGAGGCCGCCCCGGTCCTGGCCCGCGCCTCGGAGACTTACCACGCGCTCTCCCGCCTCGCCGAACGACTGGATGCCGTCCGAGGGCTGGCCAACGAGCGCCACCGCAACCTCGTCGCCGTCACCGACGACCCCGTGAGCCGCCGCGACCCCGAGGAACTGGAGATGGAGGCCGAGGAGGCCGCCGCCCAGGAGGAGGAGCTGCTCACCCGGCTGGAGGAGGCCCGGGAGGCCCTGGAGGTCTGCGTCGAGGAACGGACCTGCGCCGAGGACGCCCTGTACCGCGAGGAGAAGCGGCTGGAGGCCGCCACCCGTGCCTCC
>NZ_ANBC01000249.1:6280-16311 GCF_000341125.1 Nocardiopsis lucentensis DSM 44048
GCGCGCGTGGAGAGCCTGCGCGGTCGGCTCGGTGAGGGGGAGGCCGAGATCGCGCGGTTGGAGGAGGCCGCCCGGCAGGCCGCCGAGCGTGCGGCCCGGGCCCAGACCGAGTACGAGATGGCGGCCGAGGAGTCCGCGGGTCTGGACGAGGGTGACGCCGAGATCGACACCGCCCAGGAGCGGACCGCGCGGCTGCTGTCGGCGGTCGAGGCCGAGCTCAACGAGCTTCGCGACGCCGAACGCGCGGCGGAGCGGGAGCGGTCCGCGCTCGCCGCCCGGAAGGAGGCGCTCGAACTCGGGCTCGCGCACAAGGACGGCGCGGGCACCCTGTTGGAGGCCGCCCCGGACGGCCTGCTCGGCAGCCTGGCCGCGCTCGTCCAGGTGGACCCCGGCCAGGAGACCGCCGTCGCCGCCGCCTTCGGACTGGCGGCCGGTGCCGTGGCCGTGGCGTCCCCGGAATCGGCCGCGGACGCCGTCCGCCTGCTCAGGGAGCGGGACGCGGGCCGCGCCGGGATCGTGGTCGCGGGCGCGGTGCCGGCTCCGCCCCGGCAGGAGTGGCCCGCCCTTCCGGAGGGGGCGCGCTACGCCGTCGACGCGGTGGTCGCCCCCGACCACCTGCGCGGGTCCGTCACAGCCCTGCTCGACCGGACCGCCCTGGCCAGCGACGCCGACCACGCCCGACTCCTGGTCGACACCGTCCCCGGAGTCCGTGCGGTCACACCGGACGGCGATGTGTTCGGCGCGGCGCTCGTCCACGGGGGCTCCGCGGCCGCGCCCAGCCTCTTGGAGGTCCAGGCCGCGGTGGATGAGGCGGCCGAGCGCCTGGAGACGGCCACCGAGACCGCCAAGCGCGCCGCCGCGGACCTGGAGGCCAAGAAGCGCGAACGCGCCGAACTGGCCGAGGGCGCCGAGGAGCTCACCGCCCGCCGCAGGCAGAGCGACCGCAAACGCAACGAGTCCGCTCAGCGTCTGGGCAAACTCGCCGGTCAGGCGCGGTCCGCTGAGGCGGAGGCCGAGCGCTACGCCGCGGCCGCGGCCAAGGCGACCACCTCTCGGGGCGAGGACGCGGACAAGCTCGACCGTCTGGAGGAGGAACTGGCCGAGGCCGAGGAGATGGCCGCCTCCATCGAGGAGGACGCCCCTGAGCCCGAGACCCGTGACGCGCTCTCCACCCAGGCCTCCCGAGCCCGTGCCACGGAGATGGAGCGGCGCCTGGCGGTGCGCACCGCCGAGGAGCGTGCGCGCTCCGTCGCCGGGCGGGCCGAGGCCCTGCGTGCCCAGGCCGCTGAGGAGCGCCGCGCCGTGGAGCGGGCCGCCGAGCGCAGGAGGACCCGCGCCGCCCAGGCCACTATCGCGGAGGCGGTCGCGGAGAGCGCCCGCCTGGCCCTGGAACGGATCCGGGTGTCCCTGGCCGCCGCCGAGACCGAGCGGACCGCGGCCGAGGCGGCGAAGGAGGCACGCGACGCCGAACTGCGGACGGTGCGGGCCCGGGTGCGGGAGCTGTCGGTCGAGTTGGAGAAGCTCACCAGCTCGGCGCACAGCGGAGAGGTGGCTCGGGCCGAACGGCGGATGCGTCTGGAGCAGTTCGAGACCAAGGCCGTGGAGGAGATGGGCGTGGACGTGGCCACGCTCGTGGCCGAGTACGGGCCGAAGGTGCCGGTACCACCGCCCGCTGACGCCGCCGAGGACGCCGAACCGGCGCCGTACGTGCGCGATGTGCAGGTCAAGCGAGCCCGGAGCGCGGAGCGTCAGCTCAACCAGCTGGGCAAGATCAACCCGTTGGCGTTGGAGGAGTTCGCGGCGCTGGAGGAGCGGCACGCGTTCCTCAACGCGCAGCTGGAGGATCTGAAGCAGACCCGTCGGGACCTGCTGGAGATCGTGCAGGAGGTGGACGCGCGGGTACAGGAGGTCTTCTCCTCCGCCTACCTCGATGTGGAGCGCGAGTTCGCCGCGATCTTCGGCCGCCTGTTCCCGGGCGGCGAGGGGCGGCTGCTGCTGACCGAACCCGAGGACATGCTGACCACCGGTATCGAGGTGGAGGCCCGTCCCCCGGGCAAGAAGGTCAAGCGGTTGTCGCTGCTGTCGGGCGGCGAGCGGTCGCTGACGGCGGTGGCGTTCCTGGCCGCGATCTTCAAGGCGCGGCCGTCGCCGTTCTACGTCATGGACGAGGTCGAGGCCGCGCTGGACGACACCAACCTCCAGCGGCTGCTGGTGATCTTCGAGGAGCTGCGGGAGTCGTCCCAGCTCATCGTGATCACCCACCAGAAACGCACCATGGAGGCGGCCGACGCCCTCTACGGCGTCACGATGCAGGGGGACGGCATCTCCCAGGTGATCAGCCAGAAGCTCGACCGCCCGGCCTGACCGAAGGTTTGGGCGCTCGGCTCCGCGATCGCGCGGAGTTCAGGCCCGTCATCGCCCCTCTCCCCTTCCGCATGGTCGGGACCGTGTGGCTCTTGGGCACCTCGTTCACCGGACCCCGGTCGCCTTCGGGGCTGACGGGGACGTGCGCGCCGGTGTTGGTTGCCGGGAGCGGGGGCCACGAGGCCTGTGCCGACACCGGGATCCACAGGCTGGCGTGGGTCCTGATCGTCGCGACCCCGACGTCGGCCGCCCCGGCTGTCACCGTCGGGCGCCGGTCGTGCGGGAAAGAGGAAAGGGAAGGGGCCGCCCCCCCGTGGAGGACGGCCCCGAAGGGCCCAACGCCTGTGCTTGGAACGGTCACCTCAGGGGGTCGCCGTTCGGGCGTCCGGACACGGTCCGAAGCGGAGGACCAGAACGAACACGCTCTAGCCCCGGTCGATGGTGATGACCGGCGACGTCCAGGTCTCCCAGTGGTCGGGGTTGTCCTCGTCGCCCAGGGCCTTGAGCGCGCGGACCTCCAGGCGGTAGTCACCGTCCCGGACCTCGCGGGCCCGGTGCTCGTCGCTGACCGTCCCGTCCCAGACGTAGGAGAAGAACGCCGTGGACGTCTCGTTGCGTCCGACGTTGGTCACGTCCACCGCCACGTTGCGGCGCGGGTGCACCGGGCGGCCGGTGCGCTCGCTGATGACGCGCATCTCCAACCGTGTCACGTGGTGGTCGAAGTGCGCGATGACGTACGGGTAGTCGGGCAGGCCGTCGACCCAGCTCATGGAGTAGGTCGCGCCGTCCGGCTGATGGGCGAAGCTGCCGCCGTTGGACGCGGCGCAGTCCAGGCCGTTGAACACCTCGCACTCGGTGATCCGGGTCAGCCAGGGCAGCTCCTGCACGTTGCCGTCCCCGTCGGTGATCGGGGTCATGGCGTCGATCTCCTGGTAGTCACCGGCATAGGCCGCGTACGGGACCCGGAAGGTCTCGCCGTCGACCTGGGTGACGGTGACGTACCCGCCGTAGAGCAGCTGGTCGAGTTCGGAGGCGGGCGGGGGGATGGTCACCTCGACCTCCACCGACTCGCCCGCACCGACGGTCACCGTGTCGGCGTCGAAGGCCACGTCGGCGAAGGCGTCGTTGAAGGAGGGGGTGAAGGTGCTGCCGTGCGTGCCGAGGGCCGCCTCGTGGCTGAGCTCGTAGGCGGCCTCGGTGTCGCCGTCGTTGGTGATGGTGACGGTCTCGGTCACCGCCTCCTGGGTCTCACCCGGAGCCAGCTTGCCCGGGGCGACGGTCGTCGTGGCGAGGACGGCGCCGGGGACGTCCACCATGCCCGCGCCCTGCCGGTGGACGTTGTCGAGGAAGCCGAGGTCGGGGTTGCCCCACCACGCCTTGGGGTCGGCGCTGTTCTGGAGGACGGTGCGCACCTCGTCGGCGGCCAGTCCGGGACGGGCCTGGAGGAGCTGCGCGACGGCGCCCGCGACGTGCGGTGAGGACATGGACGTGCCGCTGATGGTGGCGTACCCGCCCTGGTCCATCGGGTAGGTGGAGTTGATCAGGCCGCCGGGTGCGCCGATGTCGGGCTTCAGGTCCAGGTCGGGCGACATGCCGTAGGAGCTGAACGAGCTGATCAGGCCGCCGGTCGGGTTGGGGGTGCTGACGGTCTCCTCGGTCCAGGTGAGGGTGACCGGTTCGGAACCCTCCAGGAGCCCGGTCAGGTGGGCGCCCGCCTCGTCGGAGATCCCGATGGAGAACGCGCCCCGGTCGGTGATGCCGCCCCCGGCGAACATGCCGGGCACGTTGTTGTAGATGACGACGCCGGTGGCGCCCGCGTCCAGCGCGGTGTCGTACTTCTCCGCGAAGGTGCAGTTCCCGCGCACGATCAGCGCGGTCTTGCCCGCGGGGTCGCCCTCCAGGGTGTCGCCCAGGGATGTGCAGGCGCGGCCGATGTAGACGAGCTCGTCGGTCTCACCCTCGGTGGGCGGCGCGGCGGCGCTGCCCATCTCCATGAAGGGAAGTGCCTCACCGCTCGGGTTGGCGACCACGGACGCCGCGCGGATGTGGGTGTTGTCGTAGGCGGCCACCCCGATCACGTTCTCGCCCAGGCCGGGGGCGCCGGCCGAGTACAGACCGGTGTCGCCCGAGTTGCCGATCGAGGCGACGACCACCATGCCCTCGTCGACGAGGTTGTCGGAGGCGACGGCGGTCGGGTAACCGGGCCAGCTGTGGGAGGAGCCGATGCTCATGTTGAGCACGTCCATGTCGTCGGCCAGGGCCCGCTCCATGGCGGCGATCATGATGTCGGCCGTGGTGGACCCGGTGCAGCCGAACACCTTGTAGGCGCCGAACTCCACGTCGGGTGCCACACCGGTGACCTGTCCCTCGGCTCCGATGATCCCGGCCACGTGCGTGCCGTGTCCGTTGCAGTCCTGCGGGTCCTCGTCGGGGACGGGGGTGCTGGTGGGGTCGGCGGCGTTGAAGTCGTCACCGACGAAGTCGTGGCCGGTGACGATGCGGTCGTTCGGGAAGCCGCCCGGGCCGCCGAGATCGGGGTGGGTGTAGTCGATACCCGTGTCCATGACGGCGACGCGCAGGCCCTCGCCGGTCAGGCCGAGTTCGTTCTGGCCGATGTCGGCGCCGGTCATGCTCAGCGCGGTGTCCATGTCGGGTTCGGACCGGTCCGGTTCGGGGGCCTCGTAGCGCATGACCGGGTAGATGGCGTTCACTCCGGGGATCTCCCGGGCCGCGCCGACCTGGGCGTCGTCCATCTCGACCGAGAAACCGTTCCACAGTTCGCCGAACGCGTGCCGTTCCTCGTACGCCAGGCCGTACTCCTCGGCCTCGGCGCGGAACCGGCGCTGTTCGCCCTCGACGGCGGCCTCGGAGTTGCCCTCGGCCTTGGAGGGGCCCTCCAGTTCGATGAACCACAGGTCTTCGGCCTGGTGGGTCATCTCGCCGTTCTCGGCGCTGGGGGCCGGGTGGAGGGGGGCGAGCTCCGATCCTTCGTCGGCACTGGCGGGGGCGGCTGTGACGAGTCCCGCTATCAGGGTCAGCCCGGCGAGCGACGCCAGGTGCGAGCGGTGGGATACCACCTTGTCAACACATCCCTTCTCGGTGCGCCGCGGAACACGGGGGGAACGGACCATCCGCACGGTGACGGATTGGCGTGTACCGAGGGATAGCCCGTGGAGTGTCCGTTATCGGTTTTTCGACGCACATAGCACCGAGATCATTGCCGTGAGTCATAAAAGTGTCAATGTTCCCCGAGACTCGATTTGGCCACACGAGGGAATGAATTGAACTAGCAGCACTATTTTTCTCAAAGATCAACAAATCGGACAGGCAAGGCTTTTATTAATCAAACCGACAAAAGGGGTGCAGGTCACCCTCGGGCTGTGATGGAGTCGGTCTGCCGGTCCCGTTCCACGTCAGGGGAGGGTGGAAAAACGGGACTCTAGGTACTGAACAGGGACGAAAAGCTCACGAGTACAGTGGTGGAGTCGGGTCACCGTTGGTGCCCCGGCGGTGTGGATCGAGCGAAGTCCGGTCACGCGGCCCCCGGCCGCCCAATCCGGTGCTGTCCCGCAACTGTGAGGCCCCGCCCGCGCGGGGATGAGCCAGGTCGCCTCGTCCGCACCGACGAACCGTCCTCGTGGGAAGGACAGGCCGTCCCCCGTGGGCCGTGCTCCCCTTCCCCCTGCCCGACCAAGGAGCACAGTGCGGATCGCACGCAGACTTCCCCTCGCACTCCTCGGCGCCACGCTCGCCCTCACCGCGTGCGGCGGCCCGGCCCCCGAGACCGACCAGGACACCGCGCCGGCCGGTGACGGCGCCTTCCCGGTCACCCTGACCGACGCGCTCGGCGAGGTCACCCTCGACGCGGCCCCGGAGCGCATCGTCTCCCTGTCGCCCAGCCACACCGAGATGCTCTTCGCCATCGGCGCGGGCGACCTGGTCGAGGCGGCCGACGAGTACTCCAACTACCCGGCGGAGGCGCCCACCACCGACCTCAGCGGGTTCACCCCCAGCGTCGAGGCGATCGTCGAGTACGACCCCGACCTGGTCATCCTGGCCCGCAGCGCCGAGGAGACCGTCCCGCAGCTGGAGGCCGTCGACGTCCCGGTCCTGACCGTGGACGCCGCCACCGGCATGGAGGACGTCTACGACCAGATCCGCCTGCTCGGCGACGCCACCGGTATGTCCGAGGAGGCCGACGCCGAGGCCGAGCGTGTCGAGACCGAGTTCAACGAGGTCGTCGAGAACGTGCGAGCCGAGGTCGGCGACACCGAGCTCACCTTCTACCAGGAGCTCGACGACACCCTCTATTCCGCCACCTCCGACACCTTCGTCGGCCAGATCTACTCCTCCTTCGGTCTGGTCAACATCGCCGACGAGGCCGACGACGGCACCGCGGGCGGCTACCCGCAGCTGTCCCAGGAGTTCGTCGTCGAGCAGAACCCGGACCTGATCTTCCTGTCCTACGCGGGTGAGGACGCCGTCGGCGCGGTCACCGAGCGGCCCGCGTTCGACACGGTCACCGCGGTCCGGAACGACGCCGTCATCCAGCTCGACGCGGACGTCGCCTCCCGCTGGGGCCCGCGCGTGGTCGACTTCGCCGAGGCGGTCGGCGCGGCGGTCACCGAGAACGCCGGCGCCTAGGTGAGCGGCGAGGCCGAGCCGGAGGCGTCCGCGGGTGGCGGGCGCCGGCCGAGGGGGTCCCGCCCCGTCGCGGGGCGGCCCCTCGGACTTCCGCTCGGGTGGATGGCGGGCGGTCTGGCGCTGCTCGTCGCCTCGGTCCTCCTCGGGGTCACGGCGGGCGCGGCGGACATCTCCGCGGCCGACATCGTCCGCCACCTGCTCAGTCTCGCCTCCCCGGAGGCCGAGAGCCCGCTGACCGACCGGCAGGGGGGGCCGCTGGTCGAACTCCGCCTGCCCCGGGTGGTCATGGGCGTCGTCGTCGGCGCGCTCCTGGCCACCGCGGGCGGCGCCTACCAGGGGGTGTTCCGCAACCCCCTGGCCGACCCGTACCTGCTCGGCGCCGCCGCGGGCGCGGGGCTCGGTGCGACGCTCGTCATCGTCTTCGGTCAGGAGCTGACCGACACGCCCCGGGCACTGGTCCCCGTGGCGGCCTTCGTCGGCGCCCTGCTGGGCGTGGCGGCGGCCTACACACTCGGGTCGGCCGCGGGCGGGGGCGGGACCGCCTCCCTCGTTCTCGCGGGTGTGGCGGTGTCGTCGTTCCTGTCCGCCGCCCAGACGCTCACCCAACAGATCGGCGGGGACAAACTGCTGCGGATCTTCTCCTGGCTGCTCGGCGGGCTGGGGCGCGGCGGATGGGACGACGTCCGACTGGTCGCCCCGTACGCGGTGGTCTCCCTGATGGTCCTGCTCCTGTGCGGCTACCTGCTGGACATGCTCGCCCTGGGCGACGAGAAGGCGGTGAGCCTCGGGCTCAACCCGGGGGCGGTGCGCATCGTCGTCATCAGTGCGGCGTCGCTGGCCACGGCCGCCGCCGTGGCGGTGAGCGGATTGATCGGCTTCGTCGGCATCGTCGTCCCGCACGTCGTACGCCGCCTCGTCGGCTCCAACTACCGGGCGATCCTCCCGGTGACCGTGTTCCTCGGCGGGGCGTTCATGGTCCTGGTCGACATCGTCGCCCGCACGGTGGTGGCTCCGGCGGAGCTGCCCCTCGGCGTGGTCACGGCCTTCCTCGGCGCGCCCTTCTTCCTCGTCATCCTGCGCACCACCCGCCACAGAACCACCTGACGCGCCCCGCCGGAGGGAGGCCCGGCGACCACCGCGGACGCTCTGTAATACTGAGTCCGCTATGGACATCACCTTGCTCGCAATCCTGATCATCGTCGTCGCGCTCCTGGTGGTCGGCGGATCCTTCCTGGTCGTGTCCCGACGCTCGGTCGCGCCGGGCAAGGAGGAGACCAAGCCCGAGGCCACCGGGGAACCCCCGACGGCGGCTCCCGTGGAGGACCGCGACCGAAGCGCCGAGGCGGTCGCCACGCCTCCCGCGCAGGCGCCTCCCGCGGAGGAGGAGGCCGTCAAGCCCGCCGAGCCGGAGCTGGAGACGCCTCCGCCGTCCGCGGGCCGGATGGTGCGCCTGCGCGCCCGGCTCGCCCGTTCGCAGAGCTCCTTCGGGCAGGGACTGCTCAACCTCCTGTCCTCCGACACCCTCGACGAGGACACGTGGGAGGAGATCGAGGACACGCTCATCACCGCGGACATCGGTGTGACGTCGGCCGCCCAGATCGTCGACCACCTGCGCACGCGGGTGAAGGTGCTCGGCACCCGTGACACCGACGAGGTGCGCGCCATGCTCCGCGAGGAGCTGCTCAACCAGATCGGCGCGGACACCGACCGCGCGGTGCGCACCGCGCCGCACGGGGACCGCCCCGCCGTGATCATGGTCGTGGGCGTCAACGGCACCGGTAAGACCACGACCACGGGCAAGCTCGCCCGCGTACTCGTGGGAGACGGCCGCAGCGTCGTGCTCGGCGCGGCCGACACCTTCCGCGCCGCCGCCACCGAGCAGCTCCAGACCTGGGGCAGCCGGGTGGGCGCCCCGGTCGTGCGCAAGGAGGAGGGCGCGGACCCGGCCAGTGTCGCCTTCGACGCCGTCTCCCGGGGGATCGACGACGGCGCGGACACGGTCATCGTCGACACCGCGGGACGCCTGCACACCAAGACCGGCCTCATGGACGAGCTCGGCAAGGTCAAGCGGGTCGTCGAGAAGAAGTCGCAGGTGGACGAGGTCCTGCTGGTCCTCGACGCGACCACCGGCCAGAACGGGCTGCGCCAGGCGCGCGTGTTCGCCGAGGTCGTCAACGTGACCGGGATCGCGCTGACCAAGCTGGACGGCACCGCCAAGGGCGGCATCATCGTGCAGGTCCAGCGCGAGCTGGGCGTGCCCGTCAAGCTCGTCGGACTGGGCGAGGGGCCCGACGACCTGGCCCCGTTCGACCCCGAGGTCTTCGTGGACGCCATCCTCGCCACGGACTGAGCGCGCGGAGGACATCCGAGGCACCGGACGGCCGGGTACCCCGAACGGGGCCCGGCCGTCGCCGTGTCCGGGGGTGTGACCGACGTCATGTCGTGGAAACCCGGTCGCAACACCGGAGGGAACGACCTGTCGTGAGGTTCGTTACCGTTGTGAGATCACCCCGATATGTCGCAAGGAGTGTTCGGAGTATTACTCTTCGTGCGTCGTGTGGTGGTGGATTCGTGCCGGCACGCGATCGTTCGCGTGGAACGATCCATCGGTTCACGCCTCCTTAACACTCCTGGCTGTCCTTTTACACGCGCGCAACATGTCGGCTCAGGACGAGAAACACCCAGGTCGGACAGTGGCGTCCGTGGTGATCCGCACGGCCCGATGATGCGCTCGCTGACGCCGCCCCTGCACGACCATCCCCCGTCCGTCCTACGGAGGCGACGAAATGATTGACTCTGGCAACACCACGTGGCTGCTGGTCAGCGCCGCGCTGGTGATGCTCATGACCCCGGGCCTGGCCTTTTTCTACGGAGGCATGTCGCGGGCCAAGAGCGTCCTCAACATGATGCTCATGAGCTTCGCGAGCATCGCCATCGTCAGTGTCCTGTGGGTGCTCGTCGGGCACTCGCTGACCTACGCCGAGGGGCCGGGAGCTCTCAACCACTTCATCGGCGGGGTCGGC